>JAYWCS010000388.1:0-12542 GCA_043780315.1 Bacteroidota bacterium
GATGTGTACTTCGGCGGAGTGCTTGGCCGTAACCCAGGAAACATAGAGGGACGCGGCTGCAAATTGAAGGTTATAATCGTCGTTGCTGGCAGCAGCAATAAATAAGGGCGGTGCGTCGGCCGGTATGTTATTTTTTTGCACGCCCGTTGGCAACTCTCCACCGCCATACATAAAGCCAACAAAATCAGGACGGTTTTCAGGTGTGTAGTTATAGGCTGTTGCAGCTGAGATTACGCCGCCTGCAGAAAAGCCGATGATGCCAATCCGTTTTGGATTTACGCCATATTCGTTTGCGTGTGCACGAACGTAGGTAAGTGCCTGCCTGCCGTCGGCAACTGCCATGTCAACAACTACTGAGCGGGTTGCTCCGGCATTTTTGTTGGTGCGGTCAGCCGCTTCCTGTTGATAGGGGTCGCTGCCTTCCGTATGTATTAATCTGTATTTTAGCAAAAAAGCAGTGATGCCCTGGCTTTGTAACCACTTTACGACGGCATAACCTTCCTGCATGATAGACAGCGAATGAAAGCCACCGCCAGGGCAAACAATGATGGCAATCCCAGTGGGCGCATGGGATGGGTCGGGTGGATAAACGGTGAGGGTTGGTTTGCTGATATTAAAAATAGCGTTGGAATGGTACATGTTGTTGGCGTTTTCCTGTTCGCTCCATGTCCAGCCTTCTGATCCGGGCGCAACCCCCGGGTATAATGGGATAACTTTTTGCTGGGCTTTTACTTCGGCAGTAAACAGTAAGAACAAAATAATTGCTGAAATTTTATTCATATTTTTAAGTTGAGTTTATTTATGGTATCAGGTTATGTTGTTGCTGGATGAAGTCAAAGAAAGTAGACCGATCATTATCTTACTTTATTTCGAATCAGTTTATCTACCATATTTTTTAACTGATGCACATGTCTTTTAGTATGAACAATGGCAAAAGTGACGGCTTCTGATCCTGCTTTATCGATGCTCATTTAAAAAATGTTAAAATGAAATTATACTTTTTCCTCCGTTTCTTTTCGTTCTTTTCGTTCTTTTCGAATAGCTGGGTCAAACTAGTCCAACCGCCAATATCACCGGATTAACATTATGTCATTTTGTCTTTTTTCTAAAAAGTTGATAGAAATGGATAAAATTATTTACGGGTTATCCTATACTGATCTCTGAGTGGTCCTATATCCATCTCATACCTATTTCAATGCCTGACAAAAGTTCCGGACCGCTGGTCACTTTCCCTACTGCCACCTGAGAATGTTTGCCTATTTTGATATACGAATTGATTTTCATCAATTGCCCGATATTCTACTTGCACGGGGCGGTTGCCGGACCGCGAGCACAAGTAAAATTCAATCGAACATTTTTTAAACACGCAGATCATGAAACAAACTCTTTGCTTTTTATTTTTGTTGCTGATTATCGTATCAGCATTCACGCAATCATTTCAACCAGTAAATAAAGATGCTTCTCCGGAAGCAAAAAAATTATTGAGCTATTTGTATGGCATCAACGGTAAACAGATTTTGAGCGGTGAACATGGTGATCTGCGCTGGCTCGACACGGTAAAAAATATAACCGGAAAATATCCAGCGGTGTGGGGCGATGATTTTATCTGGCACGGTCCGAGAGATGCCGGAGCAGATATCGTAAGCAAAGCTATAGATAAAAATAAAGAGGGATATATTATAACCCTGATGTGGCACCAGGGAAGGCCAATCGATAACCCGCCCTATGGATGGAAGGAAAGTGTGCAGGCAAGATTAACGGACGAAGAATGGAGAGCCCTAACGACTGAGGGAACCGAGCTGAATAAAAGATGGGTGGCCCAGATTGATGCGGTGGCTGGTTATTTAAAACAATTGGATAGTGCGCATGTGCCGATCCTTTGGCGGCCCTATCATGAAATGAATGGAGTATGGTTTTGGTGGGGTGATAAAAAAGGTAAAGAAGGAATTCAAAAACTCTGGAAGATGATGTATGATCGTTATACCAATCATTTTCATCTGAATAATCTGATTTGGGTTTGGGGCGCAAATGGACCGAGAGATATTCCGGGTGACGAAGCGTATGCCTACAAGGATTACTATCCCGGTGATAATTATGTTGATATTCTGGGTGCGGATGTATATCATATGGACTATGAACAAAAAGACTATAACGAACTGCTTGATCTTGCAAAAGAAAAGCTGATTGCTTTGACGGAAGTAGGCGAATTGCCTTCTGCGACCATTCTACAGGCGCAGCCAAAATGGAGTTGGTTTTTAGTTTGGAATAGCTTTATCAATGAGCCACACAACAGCAGTAAGCACGTAAATGAAATTTATGAGCTGCCGCAAATACTAACACTGGATGAAATCAAGACGCGGTAGAGGTTTAAAAAAAAATGACCATGAAAAAATTATTCTTTTGCCTGCTAGCCCTGTCAGCTATTCATTTAAATGCACAAAAACAAATGCACTTAAATGATAAGGGATACCTGGAATACCGGGGCGTGAATGTTATGCTCGCGCAGGATTTTTACCCGGAAGGCCACCAGGGCGGTGTTGGTGTGATTCAAAACGGATTACGGGTGGCCACCAATGGCGATTTAAGGCTGGATGCAACGCCGGGGCAATGGTCGCCGATACCAAAAGTTGGCGGGCATAGCATTGATAAAGCAACGCAGACCATACGTGTACAAATGCACTATCCAAATGAAGACATGGATCGTCATGGGTTCAATCCGATCATTTATCCTGACCTGCATTTTAGTTATTCTGTCAGGGTGGTGCCTGTAGGAAAATCATTTAAAATTATTATTGATCTGGATAGTGCGTTGCCTGAAGCATGGTATGATAAAGTTGGTTTTAATTTTGAATTATTCCCCGGTGCATTGTTTGGCAAAAGCTATTATATGGATCATACTTTTGGTATTTTCCCCCGGCAGGCAAATACACAGAATTATGTGGATGGAGCCGGTGAAACCCAGGTAACGCCTATGGCAATTGGTAATATGTTAACGGTGGCCCCTGAAGCTGCACTGCAGACGATGACGATTGAAAATCTCAATAGAAATCAATTGCAGTTAATTGATGGAAGGGGGAAGTATAATAATGGCTGGTTTGTTGTTCGCTCATTGGTGGCAAAAGGGAAAACAAAAGGAGCGATCGAATGGCTCGTAACGCCGAATGCGGTGGAAGGATGGATGAGCAAACCGGTTGTGCAGGTTTCGCAAATTGGATATCATCCGAATCAAAAAAAAATTGCCGTGATAGAATTGGATGCGCATGATAAATCGAAGCTCAACACCTCTTTATTGCGCATCAATGAAAATGGCGGTTATACCAATGTGTTACAATCTTCACCCAAAGACTGGGGCAATTTTCTTCGTTATCATTACTTGCAATTTGATTTCACTCAGATAAAAAAGCCCGGCATGTACGTGGTGAAATATGGTAGCGATACATCAAATGTCTTCCAGATCAGCGCCCGAGTCTATACTGAAAATGTGTGGCAGCCAACGCTTGAATATTTTTTGCCGGCGCAAATGTGTCACATGCGGGTGAATGAGAAATACCGGGTGTGGCATGGCTTCTGCCACATGGATGATGCCCGGATGGCACCTATCGATTCAAATCATTTTGATGGATATATGCAAGGACCGTCGACCCTTACAAAATACAAGAGCGGTGAGACGGTCCCCGGGCTGAATGTCGGTGCCTGGCATGATGCCGGTGACTTTGATTTGCGCGTGGAATCGCAGGCTGAAACGGTGTATGGATTAACGTTGGCTTATGAGGCATTTGGTGTGAAGTATGATAACACAACGATCAACCAGCAAACGCATGTGGTAGAAATTCAGCAACCGGATGGAAAGCCCGATCTGTTGCAGCAAATAGAACACGGCCTGTTATCTATTGTGGGTGGTTATAAAAGTATGGGCCGGTTTTATCGGGGCATTATTGAGCCGACATTGCAGCAGTACACGATCCTTGGGGACGCTGCCAGCATCACTGATAATAAATTCTATAATGATGTAAAAATAAGCGACAGAACTACACAAATCGGAATACCGAATGCACCCGACGATCGTTGGGTTTTTACCGAAGACAATCCTGGCCGAAGCGTGGAAGTTGCTACTGCTCTGGCCGCAGCTTATCGCGTGATGACAGGGTTTAATGATTCGCTTGCTACTGATTGTTTAAATATTGCAGAATCTGTCTGGAATGATACAAAGGAAAAATATCCCGGCCAACGAATTGAGTTGGCAACCGAATTATACATCAGTACAAAAAATAAAAAGTATTCTGATTTTTTAATAGCGAATAAAGAGGTAATTGCAAAGCAAATCAATAATGTAGGTTGGGTTGTTGGCCGCGCATTACCAATGATTGATGATGCCGCATTTACGCAGTCGATAGCGAATGCGGTACAGGTTTTGTTTGATACGATCAAAACACAATCAAAGGAAACACCCTATGAAGTGCCTTACAGACCAAACATATGGGGCGCAGGTTGGGATATTCAACACTTCGGATACAAACAATATTTTTTGCATGAAGCGTTTCCAAAAATTGTTTCCGATGATTATATGCTCGCTGCGCTGAATTTTATTTTAGGTTGTCATCCGGGATCGAATACCGCTTCTTTTGCATCCGGTGTTGGCGCTCATTCCATGACTGTTGCGTATGGTTTTAATCGGGCCGATTGGTCCTATATACCCGGGGGCATTGCATCCGGCACTGCATTGATAAGACCTGATTTTCCGGAGCTGGCGAAATGGCCGTTCTTTTGGCAGCAAGGTGAATATGTTTTGGGCGGTGGCACGACGGACTATTTATTTCTGGTGCTGGCGGCAAATAAAGTCTTGTCGGTAACGGAGGATGTGTCTGCTGCTAATCTTGATACAATTAAATCGCAGATGCGTTACGCTGCAAAGCAGGGTTTATTGGATGTGTATTATCCGCGTAATATTGATACTTTATATGGCGGCTATCTCAGCGCGTTTACGTATGATTTTCAGCCCGTTGGCGTACAGGATAAAATGATTGTTACCCAGGCCAGGCATACTTGGTCCACGGCAAAGGCTGCCTTGTTTTACCATGATACATCCTACATCTCCCTGTCGGCCCATGGCTTTTATTTTTTGCGTGATAAAATGTGGGATAAGCAATATGGCGGTTTTTTTAATTTGGTTGCAAGAGATGGCACGCCAAAAAGCATACTCAAAGAAGCGTACGGAAATGCATTTGCGATTTATGGTTTGAGTGCATACTATGAATGCTCACATGATACGGCTGCATTGAATTTGGCAAAGACTGCTTTTAGGTGGCTCGAGAAAAACAGTCACAATTCTATTTATAAGGGCTACTATCAGCATTTAAACCGGGACGGATCGCATGTCATCCGAACGCCTGATATTGAAACCAATTCCGATATCGGCTATAATGACCAGAACAGTTCCATACATCTTTTGGAGGCGCTGACCGAACTATATAAAGTATGGCCGGATGCGTTGGTGAGGGAGAGATTGCAGGAAATGCTGGAGTTGATCCGGGATAAAATAGTAACCTCAAAGGGTTACTTGCAAATGTTTTTTACCCAAGATTGGAAACCGGTTTCATATCATGATATGCCGGACTCCATCATCATGAAAAATCATTCCATAGATCATGTTTCTTTCGGTCATGATGTGGAAACTGCGTATTTACTGCAAGATGCGGATGAAGTATTAAACGGCAAAGCTTCAGCGAACACACTAGCAGTTGGTAAAAAAATGGTAGATCATGCGCTGCGTAACGGGTGGGACCATACCGTTGGCGGATTTTATGATGAAGGATATTATTTTAAAAATAAACCAGGGTTAACCATTACGTATAAGAGTAAGAACTGGTGGGCACAGGCCGAGGCATTAAATACCTTGTTGATGTTTTCTGATATGTATCCTAATGACCCTTTGCATTACCGGGATTTATTTTATAAGGAATGGCAGTACGTTCAAACTTATTTAATAGATCACGAACATGGCGACTGGTACGAAGAAGGCCTGGATAATTCACCTGAATATAAAACAAAACTGAAAGCGCAAATCTGGAAAGGCACCTATCATAATTTTCGTGCACTGATGAATTGTATCAATCGGATTTATTAGGGGTTGACGGTTGACGGTAAATGGTTGACGGTTGACGGTTGACGGTAAATGGTTGACGGTTGATGGTTGACGGTTGATGGTTGATGGTTGACGGTAAATGGTTGACGGTTGATGGTTGACGGTAAATGGTTGACGGTTGACGGTAAATGGTATCTAGCTGGGACTTTATACTTTAAACAGCAAGCGGCAGCCCCTTGGATCTGCGGATCGCATGATAGGTGAAATAGAATCCGAAAACGAATACGAGACCAGTAAATATAAAAGACCATTTCATTGCCGGATCGCCAGCAGCGATGCCTGCATGAAAAGCGCCGATCAGGTCAAAAGCAAAACCAGCATAGGCCCATTCCTTCAATCTGGTGTAACCCGGTACCAGAATAGCGACAACACCCGGTATTTTGGACACACTCAGCAGTTTCAATACACTCCTCGGATAACCGAGATGCTGCATCATCGCTGCCCCTTCAGGGTTTGCCATAATACTGGAAATTGCCGATAAAAGCATAAGCAGGATGTGCAGGACCGTAAAGATCTATTAACCGATTTTTAAGCCTTTAAATTTTTTATTTGGAAGTTTTATTCTTTAAAGACAATAACGGCAAGCATTATTTACCAAATTCTGCTAACATGCAAATCCGGAGACGGCTGCAGCACATCGTTGAATAATCAATTCGTTTAACGAACATTTTTTCGCACCATATTATTCGGAGCTCCGTTGGGACTCTCATTATTTTCCGTCTCGGCTCCGGTACCATCGGAGAGGCTGATGCCTGCCAGGCCCGGCGTTTTAAAAGCAGGCCCTCCCCTCATTCCTTCAATTCGGATATGATTGAAATGATTGATCTCAATTCCGTTGGTGAAATAAGTTTCCAGTCCGACCTTCCAGTTTATTTCAAATTCAGTTATCTGCAGATTCTTCACATATTGGGCATAGAGTGCCGGAATATCGTGTTTAATAATACCCAGACTGGAGGGATAGATGGGCTGAAGATCGAAATTGCCGCCAAATGATTTTGCGAGTTTTCCCGGCTGGATCGTCAGACTTACCTTATCAAAATAAATATCCTCAATGGATCCCTCCGGACTGCCATAGATGATCATGCCGGTTTCAGCCGTAGCGATGATATTGGAGAACCGGATATTTCTGATCTTGCCGCCGTTGCCTGTCGCTTTATCTTTCACTGCCGAAATATGAATGGGCTCTCCTTTGCCCCACCAGTTCCCGGAAAAAATTCTTGTGCGGATGATGATATTCGAAAAAATGACGTTTTCGATATTCGTATTGTTTCTGGCAAATATGCCGATGCCCCTGTTGGATGCGTCCATCACAATATTATTAAACAGCAGATTTTTTAACGGACGCGTTCCATCGCCGATGCGAATGCAGGATGAGCGGGAGGATAAAATACAATTGCTGACGGTTACGTTACCGGCCATGTCGGAAATATTTCCAACCGAATCCTTCTCCCTGCCTGGTTCTTCATAACCGTTGATGGCGATTGCATCGTCTCCGGTAAAAATGCTGCAATCCGAAATTCGGATATTGCTCGAGCTGGTACAGTTGATCCCGTCGTTATTGGGTATCAGTGGATTATTCTGAATCGTAATTCCGTGGATATTCACCTGGTCGCAGTCACCGATACGCATGGTCCACTCGGGCGCATCTTTGATTACAATATCGGTGAGATGAATTTTTTCACAATGGTCAAAGGTGAACATCATGCCGGGACGATAATCATATGAGAATGGCCCGTCGGCTGAAGGGGCACCTTTTGCCATATAGGATTGTCCCTGCCGGGTTGCATTCCTGTCGAGGGAAAAGAAATCATTCACCCGGCTGATATCATGCATAAACCAGGTGCCGTTGCCATTGATTTCGCCCTGACCCGTTATGGAAATATTGACAGCATTTTTTGCAATAATCAGTCCGTAGTGTGTATATCCTTCACTGAAAATCGCAGATGAAAGTGCCAGATAATCTGATGTGTCCCTACTTCCTTTCAATACAGCTCCGGGTTCCAGATATAGATTGATATTGGATAGTAAGCGAATGGTACCTGTCATGTAGATGCCTGCGGGAACCAGCACGGTTCCGCCGCCATCGGCATGACATTTTTCGATCGTTGCGTTAATGGCTTTGGTATTGATCGTTTGCCCGTTCCCAACAGCTCCGTAGTCGAGGATGGAATAAACAGCCGTTTTTTGAGCGTTGCAAATTGCGGCGATGAATAAAAACGCCAGTGTAACGCATCGGCTGTACCGGACGGAAATTATTTTTTTCATATTGTAAATATATCGGATATACTTGCAATTGGTATTTAGTTGATGGTTGATGGTTGACGGGTTGATGGTTGACGGGTTGACGGTTGACGGGTTGACGGTTGACGGTTGATGGACTCGCTGAGAAATGCCGAAAATAAGCAAAGCGGAATGACTATTAATTTGTAAAAAAATGAAGTATCAGGTATATGTGGTTGAGCTGGCGAAACGGGTCTTTACAGAGAATACTAAATTTCGTGCGGCTAATCCACAATTTAATGGCGTGCTGGAGTGTCTGTATGTAGGCATGACCAGCAAGACGCCGGCAGAGCGATTGAAGCAGCATAAAACCGGGTATGTTAACAAGAAAGGTCATAAGTTGTCGGCCAATATTGTCGAGAAATATGGAATTTATTTACGTCCGAGCTTGTACGACCATATCAATGAGAAGCCGATGACGAGACAGCAGGCTTTGATAATGGAAGAAAAAATTGCCTTGGATTTGAGACGCCAGGGCTATGCCGTTTGGTTCAATTGAATTGGAAACCGCAATCAATGTAAGGAATACACGAAGACTGTTGTCAATACCTGATAGGACCTACACGATGACTATTATCAATTCACCACGATTTCCACGAGCCAATTTTTTATTTCTCCGAAACCCGCTCGAACTGCGGGCTGGTATTTTTGTATTGATACCTGAAGATATTTACCTATTTTGATATACGAATTGGTAATCAACGAAGCGCCAGGAAAAGATCATTTAAAATAAGTCGAACAAATAATGGAAAAGCAGAAGTCAATCTTTATTAAAGACGGAGTGAACTATGTAAAGCCGTTTGCAGCAGTAAGCGCCCTGTTTCTGACCTGGGGTGTGGCCCATGGTCTTTTGGATACCCTTGATAAGAATTTTCAGGAGATGCTGCATTTAAAAAAATGGCAGTCAAGTTTTATTCAGTTTTCACTATACAGCGCCTATTTCTGCATGGCTTTCCCGGCGGGTATGTTTAATAAACGATATGGATATAAAAAAGGCATCATTTTCGGCTTGTCAATTTTTGCACTTGGAGCGTTGCTCGCTGCTGCGACGGCGCCTTTACAGTCATTCTTTCTTTTTTTATTGTGCTTGCTGATTATTGGCGCCGGACTTGCAACGATTGAAACCGCGGCAAATCCGTACACTACAAAACTAGGTCCTCCCGAGAGCGCGGAGCAGCGTATCAATATCGCTCAATCCTTCAATGGTCTGGCCTGGGTCATCGGACCGCTGATTGCTTTATATATTTATGGCAACCGCAGTCATGTCGAAGGGGAAAAAATGATTTCCATCATACTACCGTTTTTAGTCATCGGGCTTATCGTGACTGGCATTGCACTTGTTTTTTGGAAACTGAAATTACCGGAGATTGACGAAGAAGACGAAGCGACTGCTCATGGCCATACGCCAATATTACATTCATCTGTCGGGGATGCGAATGATCCGGCAAGCCCTTCCTACATTTCCAAAAAATCACTGTGGCAAAACCGTCATTTCAAATTGGGCTTTATTGCCCAAGCCTGTTATGTAGCGGCACAAACCGGTGTATTTAGTTACCTCATCAATTTTGTCACGGACCACGACATGAGCCCGCATTTTGATGTGCAAAATGGCCCCTATTTTTTGTCCTTAGGGTTTCTATTATTTATGACGGGCCGTTTTTCGGGAAGTGTCCTGATGCGATATTTCAAGCCCGCTAATTTGCTGGCGGCATATGCTTTGATAATTTGTTTACTGCTGCCAATCGTTTCGATGAAATTCGGCTGGGTCTCTTTAGTGGCTCTCTATGGAATTTTCTTTTTTATGTCGATTATGTTCCCAACCATATTTGCCATGGCCATCCGGAGCCTGGGTCCGCAAACAAAAAAAGGCGCGTCTTTTTTGGTGATGTCTGTGGGTGGCGGGGCGTTGCTACCGCCGCTGATGGGACTAGTAGCCGATAACTATGGAATGGCGGCCGGTTTTTTTGTTCCGATCCCCTTTTTCGCCTTCATATTTTATTATGCAATCAATGGATATAAAGTAGCGAAATAAAAATAGCGTTGAATGAATTCCGGGATTGTGCAACCAACGGATGCTGACTGATTTTTCATTTCGCCAGCAGTCCTTCCGGAATTTTTCCGTCGGCTGTTGGAAATGAGATGTTCAGCAAACGCGCTACCAGCGGAGCTATATCACTGAGGTTCATTTCGCGGATCATCTTTCCACCCGTTTGCAACCCGGGCCCATAGGCAATAAAACCGGTTTGTATTTCCCTTGTATCTGGAAAAAAACCGTGTGTTCCGCCTTTTCCGGGTTTAACAGCATTGCCCTGTGATGCGTTGCTGAAAGCGCTGCCATTTTCACCGCTTAAGCAAAAAGCAACTTCCGAATTGCCGCCGATTGCATTCATTTGATCCCGGGTTATAATCCGATAATATTTTTTGGTGGAATCGGGCTGGTTTTGTAAAATCCCTGTTACTTTATCTAAAGTTTTTTTGTCTGTGCTATCCTTTAGATATAAAAAAGTCGCACCCCCTACCGAATAGAAGATGGCTTTCCAATGCGCGGAATCGGTGATCAAATTATTTTCTTTGAGCCATACATTCGGACTGACAATCGTTGAGACGTTTTTAAATCCATGATCGCCCGTAACAATAAGAACCGTGTTCGACGCCGTGTTGCTTTGCCTGATGGCTTGTTGAATAATGGCGACCCCACTGTCAGCATCTGCAATGGCCTCCTCGACCATCGCACCCGTTCTTCCTACCGTATGCTCCGCATGATCTACAGAGAAAAAGTGAACTGTCATCAGGGTAGGCTTTGCTTTTTCTATTACGTAAGCTGCAATGCGCGCGACGTTTTCATCTTTGCCGAAATCGATGGTTTCCGTATGATTGAAAATCTGTTGTTTGACCGTATCAATAAAACCCCGCGGTATACTATAAGCGTATTGCATGCTGTCGCCGAGATCCGCGTTATCCGGAATATTATAATCCAACGGTGCGCCACCAGTCATCGGCCAGCATAATGAGGCAACGGTTTTTCCCTGTTGGTGCAGTACACTCCATAAGGTGGGGACTTTTATTGTTGAATACTTCCAGTAAAGCGATCCTTTGCCACCGGCCGGATTAAACCGCGTGTTGTAATACACGCCATGTATTTCCGGTTGCACACCCGTTACAATCGTCGTATGCGATGGATAGGTTATCGAAGGCAGTACGCTATTTACTCCGTAAGCGTAAACGCCGTGTTTCATGAGCTCTTTCAAATGCGGCGTATGCCAGCTGGTATCCAGATAAAAATCAGGCCTGAATCCGTCTATTGTGACAATAATAACATGCTCCACTTTTTGTGAAAAGATGAGCATATGCGAAAGCAGCAATACCAGAACGATGATTAATTTCTTCATTACAATATTGTTATAGGACGGAGGGTATTCGCTCAGTTAATGCGGGCTCCGTTCCATACCGAAAGATATAACAATAGCTAAAGTACTAATCATTCATTTCTCAATGAAGTTATTGGGTTACTCATGCCTGCTTTTACTGATTGCCAAGCCATCGTAGCTAAGGCGATACCCAGCGCGACCATCCCCGCTTCAATAAATACGACCGGGCCGATCGTGATGCGATAGGCGAACCCATGAAGCCATTGTGTCATCGCCCACCAGCATAGCGGTATCGCAATCACAATGGAAATGAGGATGAGTTTTATAAAATCCTTCGAAAGGAGTAACACGATACCGCTCACCGACGAGCCCAATACTTTTCGGACGCCGATTTCTTTTACACGCTGTTGTGCCATGAACGTTGATAAGCCGAACAGACCGAGACAGGCAATACAAATCGCCAGGCAGGAAAAGAAGGTGAATAATTGTCCGAAATGATGGTCCGCCTTATATTGCGCGCTGAACGATTCATCCAGAAAATGATACATAAAAGGGCGTTGCGGCACCATTCTGTCCCAGGTCTTTCTCAGTCGCGCAATGGTTGATTGAATATTATTGCCATCAACGGAAACGGATATCCGGTGGAGGTTTTCAGGATATCCATATCTTAAAGTCAGCGGCTCGACGGCCTGATGAAGTGAACGGAAGTTGAAATCTTTGACCACGCCGATGACGGTTCCGGATCTTCCCCA
>JAYWCS010000389.1:0-2643 GCA_043780315.1 Bacteroidota bacterium
CCTCGGCATAGGTTCCTACATCAAAAAACAGACGAAGTGGCAGGGGGAAGGGAAATAAATTTGCCGGCAGACTGGTATTCAAGTTGATGGCAGTGACCCAGTTGGCGGACCGCCCCTGCACGTAGTCGTATGCATCAATTCGTAATTTTAAACCGCCGTCACGATTCATAATCTGCCGGGCAGCAATTCCGCCATTGGACACTGAAGAATTTTCAATGGCATCGGAGGCCGCCCGCCCGATGAAATAGCTTTCATATAAATAATCCTCTTCGCCACTTACACCCAGTAGCTTAGGTTCGTAGCGGAAAACGTCGGCGACAGAATGATTGTTCCATACGCCGAATTTAGCAGCAAAAAACCGGACACAGAGTCCACCGCCATCGGGATAGTTGAAAAAGTAGTTGGCGTGCAGATTAATACGATAAAACAATTCACTTTGCTGAAAGGCCAGCTGGGCGTCGTATGGGTATAAAGCGCGGTTGTTCTGCAGTCCGATACGCAGCTGATTCACATAGCGGAGACTGCTTCCAACGGCATTGGGGTGAATGAGTGAATCTTTTGAAGAAGGGGCGTATTGTATAAATGTTTTTTCATTGATCAGGTACGATTTAAAATCCATCCATTCCCGAATCGGGCTTCTCGGATTTCGGGGTTTGAATTCAACACGGACATAAGGGACGAGTTTAGAAAAATTTTCAAAAATATTTTTGCCCGTGCTGTCGGTGGCTTTGTTGCTGCTAAACAGATCGCCGTTAAGACCGATCGTGATTTTACTGAAAGTAATATCCGGATACAGGCTGTAACTCAATCTGCCGAGCCCTTTCAACTTTTTCGATCCGAAGGCATATAGGGGTGAAAAAAGAAATTCGAAGGCATTGGGCGGCAGATTATAATTGTGGATGACGGCGCCCAGCATAAAATCATCATACCGATTATAAGCAGCGACTGGTGCCAGTCCGACATAATTGTAGTTCGTGCTGTTCTTCGCCGAAAAAATGAAAGCCGGTCTGAGTATTCTTTTCGGGGCTTTTCGAAAAAGGGATTTATTCCCGTTTAGCTGATCAAACAATTGCGTTTTATGTACAAGCTCGTTATCCATGATCTTTTCAAAATCTTCCGGATATGGATGATCGAATTTCCAATGTTCAAAATAAGCATGGATGTTTTGATCAAATGTATTTTTTCCCATCGTTTCCTGCAATTCATCCAGCCACAAACCTCCTTTGGTAGCAGGTATCAGGGAGTCGTTGCCGGTGCTGAACTCGGGCGATGGAGTAGAGATCGGTTGAGTCGTTTTTTCTTGTTCCGCCACCCGGAGCCAGAGCTGGTCGGCCTGAAAAGGTAATTGCTCCGCATATTTTGGGGGAGAAAGCTGGAGGAGTCTTTGTTTGTAATAGGGAATAAATGCTTTTGAAAGCCAGGGAACCGTTCGTTGATCTGACAGCAGAATCGTTTGAAACCATTGACCCAAAACTGCCCCTCGAATATTGTTATAGACATTTGCCGGAAAATCTTTTGGACCAATGCAAACCAGGCCGGAGAAGGATTCATCAACAGGGGACTTCGTCTGCACCAGCGTGATTGCCCGATACGGATAAGGCGTCAGCCAAAGCGACAATTGGCGGATATTTTTTTTCGCTGCCTGAAATATTTGGTCGATTTGATGGAAGGGATCGGAGGTATAAAAGTATTGAATCGAAACGGGCCGTCCGTTTGACAGCAACAGGGTATCGGTTTTTATCTTAAAACGTTTATCCGCAATCCAGGCAAATCCGTTCGCCTGTTGAAGAGAAAACTGATACCGGTTGGCTGACTGGCTCGTGGTCATTGTATCTGCCAACGAGCCGGATGCAATTCGATATGCCGGTGGGGCCTCTATTTCCACGCGGTAGTCGCCCGATTCATGATAGGCGCCACCCTGTAACAGAAAGGGCATGGGATGCCAACCGCGGTTATCGTATACAGCGGGTTCCGGATACCAGTTTCGTATTTCAAAATGTTGTCGGAGATATCCATTTCCGTCGAAATTATAGGGAAGGCGAACATGAAAGGAGGCAGCGATCGAGAGACTGTCGCCAGGCAGGAGTGATTTTGGCAGCAGGAGTTTAATCACGTCAATGTATTCCGGATGATCCTGTATCAAGGCAGGGAGTCCGTTCACATGAAAATCAAGCCGGTTGATATATCCTTTCTGTTCTTTGGCAGAAAAATAAAAACGGGTATCTCCATTCTCCAGCCGTTGCTCACTGTATGAGGTGCGGTCGTTTCGATAGGCATTGGGCCATACGTGAAACCAGATATAGGAAAGGGTATCGGGCGAATGATTGGTATAGACCAAGGTCATCGTTGCATCGAGCGAATGATCCGGTTCCTTAAGAATGACATGCAAATCATAACGAAGGGATTGTTTCCAGGGCGACTGACCGGCAGCCGGCTGAAAAAAAAATAAAACAGGTAGAAGAAAAAAGGTTTTCAAATAAGCGCTGTTTTGCTAGCGGCCCTTGCCTTTAAAAATCGTGATCAACGTATACATCATGATTTTAAAGTCGAGGGCCAGTGAAATATTTTCAATATAAATAAGATCGTATTTCATCCGTTCGATCATTTCGTCTACATTTTCTGCATATCCGAATTGCACCATAC
>JAYWCS010000390.1:0-6277 GCA_043780315.1 Bacteroidota bacterium
ACATGGCAGATCATGGTTTTAAAGCTATTGGCTTCGATAAAGATCTGGAAAAAGGCAAATTACTGGAGGCTTCCGCTACCCCCGGGACCATCGTAAAAGGCGTAAACACGCTCGCTGAAATGGTCAGCCAGCTGGCCGTTCCCCGAAAAATGATGATGCTCGTGCCGGCCGGCAAACCGGTAGACGATGTAATCAACTCTCTGCTGCCGCTACTGTCACCCGGAGATATCATCATCGATGGGGGCAATTCACACTATACGGATACTTTGGTGCGGGTGAAGTTTGTCCGGGAAAAAGGGTTTCATTTTATGGGCATCGGCATTTCAGGAGGAGAGCATGGAGCACGAACCGGTCCGAGTATTATGCCCGGAGGCGATCTGGAGGCCTACGATCAGGTGAAACATATCCTGGAAGCCGTGGCCGCAAAAGTAAATGGGAGTGCCTGTGTGGCCCATCTGGGGGAAGATGCAGCAGGCCATTATGTAAAAATGGTTCATAACGGGATCGAATATGCGATTATGCAACTGATCAGTGAAACCTATCAGCTCCTGCATATGGGCAAAGGTCTTTCCAACGATGAACTACATAAGGTATATAAAACCTGGAACGAAGGCGATTTGCAATCCTTTCTGGTAGAAATTACCCGGGATATCTTCATGCAGCCCGACGATAAAACACTCAATCGCCTAATCGATATGATCCTCGACAAAGCCGGTGCCAAGGGAACCGGCAAATGGACATCCCAGGATGCAATGAATCTCGGTGTGCCCGTGCCGGTGATTGATATTGCAGTTTCTATCCGGAATATATCGGCTTACAAAGAAGAACGTATCCTTGCTTCGACACTTTACAAATCAGTTTCGCGCGAAATAGAAGTACCCAAAGAAGTTTTTATTAATCAACTGGCCGATGCATTATACTTCTCCATGTTCGTTTGTTACGCACAGGGCATGGCGCTCTTATTTAAAGCTTCTTCGGAACTAAATATGGATATTCCGCTACCGGAAGTGGTGCGTATCTGGCGCGGCGGATGTATTATCCGGAGTGCCATGCTCGATACTTTCTATCAGGCATTTAAAGAAAACCCCGAGCTTCCAAATCTCCTGCTCGATAAAAATGCTGCCGTCATTCTGCAGTCCAAAATTCAAAATCTGCGCACGGTGGTTTTGCAGGCCACCCAAACGGGGTATCCTGTGGCTGCTTTTATGTCTACACTTTGTTATTTTGAAGCTTACCGAAGTGAATTCCTGCCTTCGAACCTACTCCAGGCGCAAAGGGATTATTTCGGCGCACATACCTACAACCGTGTAGATATGCCAGGCGTTTTTCACTCCGAGTGGGTTTCAAACGACAATTAAAAACTTGTATGGAAAATCATAAAAGACCATCCTCCACCGTCCTTTTTATATTCGGTGGAAGTGGTGACCTGAATTTCAGAAAATTAAGTCCGGCCCTTTTCAATCTTTTCATCGACAACTGGATGCCTGAAAAATTCAGCATCATCGGTATTGGCCGAAGTAAATACAGCGATGTGGATTACAGAGTCCGGCTGCTCGACGGAATTAAACAATTCAGCCGGAGAAAAGAATTTGCAGATGCCCAGTGGCAGGATTTTTCCAAGCAGGTATCTTATTTAAAAATGGATGCAGAGAAAGATGAAAAGTATACCGGCATCACTGAGATCATTCAGAAAAAGGAAACAGAATTCGGGGAACATCCGACTATTATTTTTTATATGGCCGTAGCGCCCCAACTGGTGCCGGATATCGCGCGTAAACTCGGACAGGAAGATATCTGCCGTGACCGGGCGCATACGCGCATCGTGATTGAAAAACCTTTTGGGCATGATCTGGAAAGCGCGCAGCAACTGAACGAACTTCTCATGGGTATGTTCGACGAAAAACAGATTTACCGGATCGATCATTATCTGGGTAAGGAAACGGTACAAAATATTCTGGCGCTGCGCTTCGCCAACGCGCTTTTCGAACCACTGTGGAACCGGAATTATATTGATCACGTACAGATTACTGCAGCGGAAACCGTCGGATCCGAGGGCAGGGGCGCTTATTATGAAGGCGCCGGCACTTTACGCGATATGGTGCAGAATCATATTCTGCAACTCATCTGCATGATCGCCATGGAAGCGCCGGTTTCTTTTGATGCCGACGAGATCCGGAATAAAAAAGTGGATGTTCTCAATGCCATCCGAAAAATCAGCCGGGAGGAAGTGGGAAAATATGCGGTACGTGGCCAATTCGAAGCGGGCTGGATGGAAGGCGAAAAAGTTCCTGCCTACCGGGAAGAAAAAAATGTAGATCCGAAATCGAGTATCGACACATTTGCAGCCGTCAAATTTTATATCGACAACTGGCGCTGGCAGGACGTTCCATTTTATATCCGCACCGGAAAAAGATTGCACGGAAAAACAACAGTCATCAATATTGAATTCAGACCCGCACCGAGTTTTGCTTTTCCACCGGAAGCCGCAGAAACCTGGCGCGCCAACCGGCTTACCATCAGCATTGCGCCGGATATGGATATCCGTCTGCGCTTTCAATCAAAACGTCCGGGTCAATCGGTTTCCCTGAATCCGGTGGATATGAAATTCAGTTATAAGGATGAATATGATGGTAATGAACCGGAAGCATACGAAACATTATTACTGGATGTGATGGAAGGAAACGCAACCCTGTTTATGCGCAAAGATCAGGTGGAAGCCGCCTGGAAAATTGTTACCCCGATATTAGAAGCCTGGCAGAACAGGCCGCCGTCCAATTTTCCAAATTATGCACCAGGTTCCTGGGGACCTGAAGATGCAGAAGCGCTGATCGCCCGCGATGGTCATCAGTGGATCGTGATGTAAAAGAAACTTATGAACATAGAAGTTTTTAAAGACGTTGATCATTTGTGCCGCGCACTGGCTGAATGGATCACGAGTCTGGTGGAAGAAACCCTTCGGCGCAAAGAACGTTTTAGTCTCGTGTTATCGGGAGGTAATACCCCGAAGAAATTACACGCTTTGCTCGCCTCCTCGCCTTACAAAGATCGAATAGACTGGGAGAAAATGCACATCTTCTGGGGGGATGAACGTGCCGTACCATTGACGGATGAAAGAAATAATGCCCGTATGGCTTTCGATACGCTCCTCAATAAAGTGAACGTGCCACCCAATCAGATCCATATCATGGATACGAGTGAATTGCCGGAAGATGCAGCGAAAGATTATGCAGAATTATTGTACGAATATTTTGGTACCGATATGTTACCCGCGCGTACATTTGATCTGGTGTTATTGGGCATGGGGGACGACGGTCATACCTTGTCACTTTTCCCCCATACTTCCGTTATTCAAGAAGAGAAATCCTGGGCCGTTAGTTTTTATCTGAAAGCGCAGGATATGCAGCGCATCACCCTGACAAAAAATATCGTTAACAATGCAGATCACATTGTTTTTATGATCAGCGGAAAAGATAAGGCCGATGCTGTGCATGAAGTGCTGGAAGGAGAAAGAAATCCCGATCTCTATCCATCACAGGTTATTAGTCCAACACAGGGTGAATTACATTTCTTTATGGATGAAGCAGCCGCGGCCCAAAGATAATGCGTGGCAGATTTTATTTAAATATCGATGGAATCGTACACGACCACCTTATTCCATAAATGTTTGCATTCTGCCACAAACTGGAGGTGTATCGGATCTATCTGATAGCTCTCCTGATCGATATCGTTTTTGAAAATTAAAATCCAGGAGACCGCGTAAGACGAATCAATCACACCCCTCGAAGTATTTGCGGGTTCACCAATATGGAATCGTTGTATTGTTGTAACCAGGGAAAGTTTTTTCAATCCCTCAATGAGTGCTTTTTTGTTTTCCGGACTGCCGGGTTCTGCTAACCAGAAATATACATGATGAATGAAAATGCCTTTGATTTCTTCTGCCATTGTTGTTGATTATTATTTTAGAATTTCAATACGATTTATTTCCGTTGCCACTTTAGCGCGTTGAACGATTAAAAATATTTTTTCAACTCACAAAGGATATTTTCCCTCAGAAATCAACCGGTCGGCGATCCGTCGTTTTGCTTCTTTGGAATTGAAAGAATTTGCCTTGCTGAATCTTTTCAACCCGAGTAAAAGCATTCTTTGTTCGTCTCCGTCTGCAAAGGCATTGATGGCATCTTTACCATGTTTGTCAATTTTGTCTGCCGCATCATATAAAAAAGTATGCAGGATATCCAGTTCATAAGAAACCGCCTCTGCGCCTTTGCTGGCGCTGAGTTTCATTGCACGAAGTAAGGCCGATTCAGCATGAAAGGTAATGATCGCCATATCCGCGATATGCATCAGAATTTCCTGTTCGGATTCCAGCTGCATCGCGAGTTTCTGAACGGCGGCACCGGCCGTCATCAGGATCGCCTTTTTAAATTGAGTCAACAGTTTTCTTTCAGATGCAAACGGCGCATCTTCCGAATTCCCGAAATCCGGAATACTCACCAGTTCCTTCGCAACATTTTGTGCATGTGTCAAAATATCCAGTCGTCCTTTCAATGCACGTTTCAGCACCATGTCCACACTCAGCAAACGATTGATTTCATTGGTACCTTCAAAAATCCGGTTGATGCGGCTGTCGCGGTAAGCCCTGGAAACCAGATATTCATCACTGAATCCGTTCCCGCCATGAATCTGTACACCTTCATCTACCACATAACTGAGTGTTTCGCTGCCAAATACCTTCAACATCGCGCATTCGATGGCATATTCTTCTGCTGAAGCCAGTACGGCCTCGTTGAACGGTTTACCCGCATCTTGTAAATCCTGTTCTTTGTCTTCGATCCATTTCGCCACCCGATACAAGGCTGTTTCAGCTACCCAGATTTCGATCGCCATTTCTGCGATTTTATTTTTGATCGCTCCGAAATGAGAAATTTTTGTTTTGAACTGCTCGCGGGTATTGGCATATTCAATGGAAATGCCTGCCACCCGTTTAGCTGCCCCCAGCGCGGCGGCGCAGAGTTTCAGACGACCGATATTGAGAATATTAAAGGCGATGATATGACCTTTGCCGATTTCTCCCAGAAGGTTTTCAACCGGCACCTTACAATCCTGAAAATATAATTGTACGGTCGATGATCCCTTAATGCCCATCTTATGTTCTTCCGGTCCCCGGGTAAATCCTTCAAAGTTTTTTTCAACGATAAAAGCAGAAAATTTTTCTCCGTTGATTTTTGCAAATACCGTAATGATATCGGCGAATCCGCCATTGGTGATCCAGCATTTTTGTCCGTTGAGCAAATAATATTTTCCGTCCTTACTTAACGTGGCGGTTGTTTTGGCACTTAGCGCATCACTGCCGCTATTGGGTTCTGTTAATGCATAAGAACCCTTCCATTCGCCACTGGCCAGTTTGGGAATGTATTTTTCTTTCTGCGCTTCGGTGCCGAAATACAGAATCGGCAGCGTTCCAATCCCCGTGTGGGCCGCGATGGCTACCGAAAAAGAAAATCCACCACCCAATCCTTCATTCACTAAGGTAGAGGTGATAAAATCTTTTCCTAGTCCGCCGAGACTCTCCGGAACCGACGCGCCCAGCAAACCCTGCGTCCCCGCTTTTTCTATCAAGCCCGGCATGAGACCGGGTTCGAGCTGATCAATCCGGTTAATAATCGGAAGTACTTCTGTCTCCAAAAAAGAGGAACACATTTCTTTTACCATCAACTGTTCTTCCTGAAAATCTTCCGGAATAAAACTTTGGGCGAATTCGGAATCACGAATTATCCATTCCCCGCCATTCACATTTTTTTGTATCGTGTTTACTGTACTCATGGCTGCAATTTTAATCTGTTATTTTAAATTATCATACACCAGTTGCAAAACGCCTTTGCATATATCGACCTGCTCGGCCGGCACGCCGTTCAGTGCTTCATTCAAAACATTTTCAGCGAGCATCATGGATTGCTCCTGCAATTTCAGTCCGGTTTTTGTTAAACAGATCCGGTTGATCCGTCGGTCATCTGCCGAGGCAACCCGTTTCACCAGCTGTAGTTTCTCCAGATTATCGACCAGCCGCGTGATGCTGGGCTTGTCGCGGAATGTGGCGTTACAGAGTTCCTGCTGGCTCTGACCATCCTCTTTCCATAAATGATAGAGTACACTCCATTGTTCGATGGTAATCGGCAGACTCGCCTGATTAAACTTTTTCTGTAATGTACGGGCGATGGCCGTGGAGGCTTTTCCCGTCACAAAGCTGTAGAGCTCCCCTTTTTTAAATTGGTTGTTT
>JAYWCS010000391.1:0-4072 GCA_043780315.1 Bacteroidota bacterium
TTCGATCACGGCGATGGAGGTGTCGGGATGAATGCCATTTTCGATTAATTTTTTCACCAGTTCGTCTGTCGTATCCCCCGACATATAAAACACCAGCGTATCTTCGGTTGCTGCCAGTTCTTTCCAGTAAGCGGGCTGGATCGTTTCGCTTTTGTGAAGAGTCAGCATGCGCACTCCTTGCGCATGATTGCGGGCGGTGAGGGGAATACCGGCGGAAGCTGCCGCTCCGCAGGCGGCGGTAACGCCCGGAATAATTTCATACGGTATTTCGTATTTCCGTAGTGCCTGCAGTTCATCCAGCATATTGGAAAATATCGAAACATCGCCTCCTTTTAAGCGCACGACTTTTTTACCCTGCAACGCATACTCGACCAGCAATTCGTTAATGATATGCTGCGGGGTAGATCCCTGACGTCGTCTTTGCTTGCCGGTGTGTAAAATAAGCGCTTTTTTATTCACGTAGGTTTCGAGAATCGCATGGCCTACGAGACGGTCTGTGATCACAACATCTGCTTCCTGCAAATGGCGAACGGCTTTCAAGGTGATCAATTCAGGATCTCCCGGACCCGCACCGGCAAATATTACTTTTTGAATTTGTTTGTTTTGGTTCATCCTGTTGAAATTAAATGTCCTGTTGTATCATGCAGGCACCCACGGTTAAATTACTGGTTTCATCAATTAAAATCAGGCCTCCGTTGGCACGTAGCTCACTATAGAGATCATAGGCGAGGGGGGAAGCTGTTTTTATTTTTACGCGAACGATATCATTTAATCCGACGGTTTCGATGCCCTCCACTTTTTCAAGTGTATTGACATCCAGTTTATATAAAATTTCTTTTACCACTGCCTTCATCACGCGGCTGTTATGCTGCAGTAGGTATTTAATTCCGGCACGCAGTGGCTTGCTGTCCATCCAGCATAATAACACTTCAAAATCCTGGCCCACATGGGGCAAATGATTTTTTTTCACGAACATGTCGCCGCGGCTGATATCTATGTCATCTTCGAGGTGCATGACCACAGCTTGCCCGGCTCCTGCTTCATGTACAACCCTTTGGTTAATTTCTATCCGGCTCAGCCGGCTATGATGACCTGCCGGTAAAACAACGATCTCATCTCCGGTATGATAGGCTCCGCTGATTATTTTGCCGGCATATCCGCGATAGTCATGTAATTCGTCGCTTTGGGGGCGAATAACATATTGAACCGGCATCCGGGCATCGATATGATTGGTTTCCGATTCGATGGAAATGGTTTCGAGAAATTCAAGCAGGCAGGGCCCGTCGTACCAGGGCATACTAACGGATTTGTCCACTATGTTATCGCCATTCAACGCGCTGATGGGAATGAAACTGATATGTTTGAGTCCGAGTGATTTGGCGATGGCTGCATATTCGATCACGATATTATTGTATACGTCCTGCGAAAATTCCATCAGGTCCATTTTATTAATGGCGACCACTACATAGGCCATCTTGAGCAGCGACGAGATGATGGTATGACGCCGGGTTTGTTCCACTACACCGTTGCGTGCATCCACCAGCACAATCATGAGTTGGGCGTTGGAAGCACCCGTGATCAGATTGCGGGTATACTGAATATGACCCGGTGCATCAGCGATAATAAATTTCCGTTTGGGGGTGGAGAAATATTTATAGGCCACATCAATGGTGATGCCCTGTTCTCTTTCCGCCCGCAGTCCGTCGGTCAGCAGCGCCAGGTCGATGGAACCTTCTTCTTTATTCTTGCTTTGTTTCTCCAATGCTTCGAGCTGATCGCTCAGGATATTTTTGCTATCATAAAGCAAGCGCCCGATCAGCGTACTCTTGCCGTCATCCACACTTCCTGCTGTTATAAATCGTAAAAGATCCATTCAATAATTATATAAGTTAGAAATATCCATTCTTCTTTCTGTCTTCCATGGCCGCTTCCGACAGCCGGTCGTCAATTCGCGTTTCTCCGCGTTCGCTGGTTCGGGTAAGAGTGATTTCATGGATGATATCATCAATATTGCTGGCCGAAGATTCAACGGCTGCCGTACAGGTCATATCTCCCACGGTGCGATACCGTACCGTTTTTCGCATTACCTCGTCGGTTTCATCCAACTGGATAAAATCTGAAACCGCCACCAGTTGGCCGTCGTGAGAGATCACATCCCTTTCGTGCGAAAAATAAATGGTCGGCAGCTGAATTTTCTCCCGTCGTATATAATTCCAGATATCGAGTTCGGTCCAGTTGCTGATGGGGAATACCCGAACGTTCTCACCTTTCTGAATTTTCCCATTGTAAATATTCCAGAGTTCGGGGCGCTGTCTTTTGGGATCCCATTGTCCGAATTCATCCCGGACAGAAAATATTCTTTCTTTCGCCCTTGCCTTTTCTTCATCCCGGCGGGCTCCTCCGATACAGGCATCAAATCCAAATTCTTCGATCGTATCCAGCAGCGTAAAGGTTTGCAATGCATTGCGGCTCGCAAATTTGCCTCCGGGTTCTTTGAGCGACCGGAGGCGAATGGTATCTTCTACTTTGCGCACGATCAGTTTCTCTCCAATTTCTTCCGCCAGCTGGTCGCGGTAATCCAGGGCTTCCGTGAAATTATGACCGGTATCAATATGTACGAGCGGAAATGGAAATTTTCCAGGCCGAAATGCTTTTAATGCCAGATGTACCAGCGTAATTGAGTCCTTGCCACCACTAAACAGCAATGCTGGTTTCTCAAACTGGCCGGCCACTTCACGGAGTATATAAATGGCTTCACTTTCTAATTCGTCTAAATAATCCATTACGTTTTTAGATTTTTGTTCGTTTCAACTGCATGCAAACCGCACTCCTTTTTATCGGCATCTTCCCACCACCAGCGGCCGGCACGGAAATCTTCCCCCACACGAATCGCGCGGGTGCAAGGCTGGCAGCCAATACTCACGAAACCCCGGTCGTGTAAAATGTTATACGGTATGTTGTGCCTGGAAATATAAGACTGTACTGCGTCCTGTGTCCAGTGCAGTAATGGATTGTATTTATGGATCTGATTGCTGTCGTCCCATTCAAGGAGATGCAACTGGCTGCGATTGCCGGAATGTTCGGCACGGATCCCGGTGATCCAGATTTTTTGTCCGGCAATAGCCCGTTTCAGCGGCTCTAATTTGCGTATATAGCAACATTCTTTTCTGTTTTCAACCGACTCATAAAAGGCATTGGGCCCTTTCTGGTTGATATATTTTTGCAACGAAAGCGATTCGGGAGTATACGCTTTGATTGGTAAATGATATTTTTCCAGACTGCTATTCCATACCGAATACGTTTCGGGGAAATTCCGGCCCGTATCGAGCGTAAAAATTGTCACGTCCAGGTTTTCTTCTGCCAGATGATGTAAGATCACCTGGTCTTCCATGCTAAAACTGGTGGAAAAACAAACCTGTCCTGGAAAACGTTCAAGAAGTAAATGGAGTGATTGAGAAATGTTCAATCTGCCGATTTGGCTGTTTAATTGAGAATTCAGTATGTCTGCTGCTGTATCCATGTGTCGAAACCTCTTAATTGATTAATGGGGACGTTCGGGGTGAAGTGGCTGAATCTCAACAACAGCATCCCAAACTACAGGGGCAACAGCTACATATGGATGAAGCAGGTAAGTACATGGTCGGTCAGTCTACAAATTAGATGGACAAATTTAGGTCATGCAATTGGATTAAAAAAATAAGGGGGTCAGCTAATTTTGTCTTTTGTCGGTCAAAGGCCGCGGAAGCTAAATGAAACAGGCTTTTGGATTTACTATATTTACCGGATGAAGATTGCTATCATCAATGGCCCGAATTTAAACCTGCTGGGAACCCGGGAGCCCGGAATCTACGGGAGGCAGACTTTCGAAGATTTTTTAAAAGAGCTTAAAGAGAGTTATCCAGCCGTGCAGATCGAATATTTTCAAAGTAATGTGGAAGGGGAGCTGGTGAATGAACTGCAGCGCGTTGGTTTCACCTTTGATGGAATTTTATTGAATGCAGCCGCATATACACATACTTCTGTTGCGATCGGCGACGCCATCGCGGCAATCAAGACGCCGGTTATTGAAATT
>JAYWCS010000392.1:0-12916 GCA_043780315.1 Bacteroidota bacterium
CCGGATTTTTGTCTACCAAACGCTGCCGACGAATGGATGATTACCGTCGTATCCGGATGACCGGCCGCCCGCGCAATTTGCGTTTTAATCGCGGAATTCAAAGATTTGCGAACCAGATAAAGGCTGCCGTGAAAAAGAGTATTACCCGTTTTTCCTCAATTACAAAAAATGAATTTGTCGTAACCGGTTTAACAAGTACACCGATTTTCGGCATCCGGGGATAAAATCCTTCCTGATCCAGACGGATAAATGGAGGCGAATCCTGCGCTGCCAAAAAAATAGCAGGGATGTAATTGCTCTCATGTTTTCAGCCGAATGCCCTCCCGAATATAGTTTTTAAAAACTTTGATTTGCTTCCGTAAATTTGGGATCGCAGGATACCTCCTGCCAAATTTTTATGATGAAGAATAGTATACTGAAAATAAATCCCGCGGATTCCATTCTTGTCGCTTTGAAAAATCTGCGGGCAGGAGAAATCGTCGAATATGGCGGTCAGCAGTACACACTGAAAGAGGCCATTCCCGCGAAACATAAGTTTTACATGCACGACGCACCAGCGGGCACAGAAGTGTTTATGTACGGAGTACTCGTAGGGGAAACCGAAATGGACGTGCAGGCAGGCAGCCGTGTGAGTACCAGCAACCTCAAACATGCTTCGAGTCCCTTCGATTACCGGAATGCCAGCTATCATTGGAGCCCGCCGGATGTGTCAAAATTCAAAAACGAAATCTTTTCGGGATACCATCGGAGTGATGGGCGTGTCGGGACGGCCAACTACTGGCTTTTTATTCCCACGGTGTTTTGTGAAAACCGCAATATGGATGTGATCCGCGAGGTACTACAGGATGAACTCGGCTATTCCGTTACAGAAAAATATAAATCATTTACACGCGATCTTATTCGCGCCCAGTCCGAGGGCAGGCCGCTCACCAATCCGGAGATTGGCGCAGGTACTTCCAACGCATCACGTACACGGGTTTTTAAAAATGTTGATGGCGTCCGTTTTTTAAACCATGATGGCGGTTGCGGCGGTATACGGCAGGATTCTGCTGTACTCGGTAGTCTGCTCGCTTCCTATGCCAATCATCCGAATGTAGGGGGCATAACCATTTTAAGTCTCGGCTGCCAGCACCTGCAATCGAACGAATTATTAGAGGATATAAAAAATACAAATCCGCATTTTGATAAACCTGTTTTTATTTTTGAACAGCAGCAGTCACAAAGTGAGGAAATGCTGATTTGCGAAGCGATCCGTAAAACCTTCGAGGGACTGATACAAATTAATCAGCTGGAGAGAAAACCCGCGTCGCTGGATAAACTTACGATTGGCGTGAAATGCGGCGGCAGCGACGGTTTCAGCGGTATCACTGCCAATCCGGCGGTAGGATATTGTGCCGACCTGCTGGTGGGTCTGGGTGGTAAAGTTTTGCTCGCCGAGTTTCCTGAACTCTGTGGGGTGGAACAAGAACTGATCGATCGTTCCGTGAGCGAACCGGTCGCGAGAAAATTCATTCGACTAATGAAAGATTATGAAGCATCGGCCTTGCGTTCAGGCTCGGGCTTTCACATGAATCCTTCACCCGGAAATATTAAAGACGGATTGATCACCGATGCCATGAAATCAGCCGGTGCAGCGAAAAAAGGCGGTAACGCACCGGTAGTGGATGTGCTCGATTATACAGAACCCGCCACCCGCCCCGGTTTGAGCCTTGTATGTACACCGGGCAATGATGTGGAGGCGACGACCGGACAGGCAGCTTCAGGAGCTACCCTGATTTTATTTACGACCGGCTTGGGTACGCCTACGGGAAATCCGGTTTGCCCGACGATAAAAATTTCAACCAATACCATCCTCGCCCGCCGCATGCCCGATATCATCGACATCGATACCGGAGCCATGATTGAAGGAGAAAAAACAATCGAAGAAATGGGCGAAGAGATTTTACGATACTGCATCCGGGCAGCGAGCGGAGAGATTACGCCGAAGGCCGTACTGTTGAACCAGGACGATTTTATTCCCTGGAAAAGAGGCGTTTCGTTATAAACACGCAGCCGCTATGAAAAAATTTCTTTCAGATGACTTTTTATTGCATACCGATACCGGGAAAAAATTATATTTCGACAATGCCGCCGATCTCCCCATCATCGACTATCATTGTCATCTGCCGCCCGCACAGATAGCCGGTAATCACCGATTTGAAAATTTGAGTCAAATCTGGCTGCAGGGAGATCACTATAAGTGGCGCGCGATGCGTATCAACGGCGTGGAAGAGTCTTTTATCACCGGGGAAAAAACGGATGAAGAGAAATTTTTGAAATGGGCTGCAACTGTCCCCTATACGGTTCGCAATCCACTCTATCATTGGACTCATCTGGAATTGCAACGTTATTTCGATGTGCATGAAATACTGAATAGTCATTCTGCTGCGACGATTTTTCAGGGATGTAATCAGAAATTACAGACACCGGAATTTCAGGTGCACGGACTGCTCCGAAAAATGAAAGTGGAAGTTATTTGTACTACCGATGATCCCGCCGATTCATTGGAATACCATATTGCTTTAAAGAATTTTGATATTCAAGTGCTACCGACTTTTCGTCCGGATCAGGCCATCGCAATAGAGGACCCTTATATTTTTAAAAAATATCTTGATCGGCTCGGCAGGTCAGCGAATATTGACATACGCTCCTTCAAAGACTATTTGGATGCGTTGAAACAACGGCATGATTTCTTTCATGCCACGGGATGCCGTATTTCGGACCATGGTATCGAGCAGTTTTACCAAGCAACTTATAGCACCGCGGATCCGAAAGATATTTTTGACAAAGTATTACAGGGTCATCAGCCCGATCGTATCGAAATAGAAAAATTCCGGTCTGCCCTGTTAATTGAATTTGCAGAATGGGATTTTGAAAAAGGCTGGGTGCAGCAATTTCATCTGGGTGCTTTGCGAAATAATAATAGTCGCATGCTGTCGAGTTCAGGTCCGGATACTGGCTGGGACTCCATCGGGGATTTCCCGCAAGCGCGGGCATTATCTTCTTTTTTAAATACGCTCGATAGAAAAAATAAACTGGCGAAAACGATTTTATATAATAATAATCCGTCTGATAATGAAATGATGGCCACAATGATAGGGAACTTCAACGATGGTTCGGTTGCCGGTAAAGTGCAATGGGGATCGGCCTGGTGGTTTCTCGATCAGAAAGACGGGATGACGCGGCAACTTAATGCACTCTCGAATATGGGATTGATTAGTCGTTTCATCGGGATGATTACCGATTCTCGGAGTTTTTTGTCATACCCAAGGCATGAATATTTCCGGCGCATTGTATGCGGACTCTTCGGCGAGGAAATTGAAAAGGGCGAATTGCCCAATGATCTGACCTGGACGGGTAAGCTGATCCGGGATATCTGTTACTATAATGCGCGTGATTATTTTAATTGGGATGAAAAGCGGCTAACCACATAAACAAACTAGATGGGAAAAATTTTATGTTTTGGTGAATTACTGCTGCGGTTTTCCCCTGCGATTGAAGGAATGTGGTTGAAAAATCACGAAATACCGGTTTTTTTAGGGGGGGCAGAATTGAATGTGGCCACGGCTTTGGCTAAATGGCAGCTTCCGGCTTCGTATTGTACCTGCCTTCCGGATAATTATTTATCGCATGATATTCTTTCGTCGCTGAAAGAAAAAAATATTGCGACAGAATCTGTTTTATTTTATGGTGACCGCATCGGCAGTTATTATCTGTCGCAGGGCGCCGACATGAAAAATCATGGTGTTATTTATGATCGCGCGCATTCTGCTTTCGGAGAACTGAAAACGGGGATGTTCGACTGGGATTTTATTTTTCAGGATGTATCCTGGTTTCATTTCAGTGCGATCAGTCCGGCTTTGAATGAAACTGTCGCGGCGGTTTGTCTGGAAGCGTTGCAGGCGGCATCCAAAAGAAAGATAACGATCTCCGTTGATTTAAATCACCGACCAAAACTTTGGAAAAACAGGAACCCGCACAAGGTGATGGCTGAATTATTACCGTATTGCGATGTGGTAATGGGTAATATTTGGTCGGCGCATGATCTGTTGGGTATTACCCTCGATACCCGGCAGATTGTTTCCGGTGATCAGAAGCTGTATCTTGAACACGGTCAGCAAACATCTATGCTGATATTAAAACGATTCGCACGTGTGAAAACAGTGGCTTGTACATTTCGTTTCGATCAGGGCGACAGGGGTATAGAATATTATGCTTCTCTTTACACTGCGCATCATTGGTTGTATTCATTTGTTTACAGCAGTGCACATATTTTGGATAAAGTGGGTTCAGGAGATTGTTTTATGGCTGGTCTGATTTACGGCTTGTATAAAGATAAACGTGAAGAAGAAATTATTCAGTTTGCGGCATCTGCCGGATTTGGTAAGTTATTTGAGACAGGTGATGCCACGAGTCAGGACGTAGAATCCATTCAGTTAAGAATTCAGCAGTATGCATAAAAAAGAAAAAATTGTTCAGGCTATTATTCAGCAGGGCGTATTACCGTTGTATTTTAATCCGGATGAAACACTGAGTTTACGAATATTGCAGTCGTTGTACGAAGCGGGTATCCGGGTGGTGGAATACACCAATCGGGGGAAAGACGCTTTAAAAAATTTCAAGCAGTTAAGAAAAGCGAGTGACAAACAGTTTCCTGAAATGTTATTGGGACTAGGTACCGTGATGGATAAAAAAACGGTGCTGAGGGCATTGGAAGCCGGTGCGCATTTTCTAGTGAGCCCGGGCTTTTCAGAAGAAGTAGCGCAGGTTGCTGACGATGAAAATATGTTGTGGATACCGGGTTGTATGACGGCCACAGAGATTATGCGTGCGCAGCACTCAGGAAGGCAACTGATTAAATTATTTCCGGCCAATGTACTGGGACCGGAATTTGTTAAAGCGGTGAAAGAAGTTTTTCCTGAGTTGTTATTGATGCCGACGGGTGGAGTGGATGCCGGGAATATAGAAAGCTGGTTCCGGGCGGGAGTGTCTGCAGTGGGTATGGGCGGGAGCCTGATAGGTAAGGAGTTGCTGGAGAAACAGGATTTTGAATTATTGAAAAGAAATACGAGAGCCATTTTAGATCAGATTACGGTGCTCCGTTCAACTAAATAAAACCATTGACACAGCCGCCAACTAACTCTTCGGCGCATCCAGCTGCCGCTATCGAGCCTCCGACTGGTAATTATCGGTGGGTTGTCGTGACACTGCTTTTTTTTGCGACGACGATTAACTACCTGGACCGGCAGGTGATTGGTTTGCTGAAAGACAATCTCGCGAAGGATTTCAATTGGTCAGAAAAAGATTATAGCCGCATCGTCATGGCGTTTTCCAGTGCCTATGCAATCGGATTATTATTATTCGGCCGGTTGATCGATCGGATCGGCACAAAAATCGGGTATGCGATTTCAATTGTCATCTGGAGTGTCGCGGCCATGTTTCACGCATTGGCAACGGGTACCCTTGGTTTTGCATTTGCTAGAACGGCCCTCGGTCTGGGGGAAGCCGGAAATTTTCCGGCAGCCATCAAAACAATTGCGGAGTGGTTTCCGAAAAAGGACCGTGCACTGGCAACCGGTATTTTTAATAGCGGCAGTAATATTGCGGCCATAGCCGGTCCGCCAATGATTGCCTGGATTTTATCTGTTTACGGATGGAAAGAAGCATTTATCTGGACGGGTTCCCTGGGATTTATCTGGTTAATTTTCTGGTGGTGGTTGTATGAAATTCCATCCCGTCAGAAAACAGTATCGGCTGCTGAATTGACCTATATACTTGGCGATGCCGAAGATCTTACAGCCGATACGGGTCAGCATACGGACTGGAGTAAATTGTTTCGGTTCAGACAAACCTGGGCTTTTATTCTGGGGAAATTTTTAACAGATCCGGTCTGGTGGTTTTATCTGTTCTGGATTCCTTCTTATTTTAATACAACCTATCATTTAAATCTGACGCATTCGGCCATTCATGTATCTACGGTATATGTCGTTGCCAGTTTCGGCAGCATCCTCGGGGGATATTTATCCGGTTGGTTTATTAACAGAGGAATGCCTGTTTACAAGGCAAGAAAAACGGCCATGTTTATATTTGCCTGCTGTGTCCTGCCGATTTTCTTTGTTCGTTATACCAGCAATATCTGGACGGCAGTATGGCTGATCAGTCTGGCAGCAGCGGCGCATCAGGCATGGAGTGCTAATATATTTACATTGGCCTCTGATGTGTTTCCGAAACGCACGCTCAGTTCGGTGGTTGGTATCGGCGGAATGGCCGGCTCTGTGGGCGGAATTCTGTTTCCTTTATTTATAGGAATTATCCTCGATCATTTTAAAATACTTGGATTACTCGGCACGGGATATAATATCATCTTTGGAATTTGTGCTGTGGCCTATTTGCTTGCCTGGGCGGTAATGCATGTTCTTTCTCCTCGGATGCACAAAGTCTACCAAATCTAAACCGTCAACCATCAACCGTCAACCGTCAACCACAAACCGTCAACCATCAACCATTATGTAACTTTGCAAGGCAAAACCTTTAAAAGCTATGAATGATTTCATTGCAGCCCGTTCGCAGATGGCTTTGTCGATGGATTTTCATATAATATTCTCCTGCATCGGGATGGTAATGCCATTCTTTATGGCCGTCTCGCATTATTATTATCTGAAGGCGGGGAAAATAATTTACCGCAATATCACGAAGGCCTGAAGCAAAGGGTTCGCCATTTTTTTTGCGACCGACGCGGTTTCCGGAACCGTTTTGTCTTTCGAACTCGGCCTGCTCTGGCCAGGATTCATGCGACACGCCGGACCGATTTTTGGATTACCCTTTTCCCTGGAGGGAACCGCTTTTTTTATAGAAGCAATTTCCCTTGGATTTTTTATGTACGGCTGGGGGCGATTTAATAAATGGTTTTATTGGTTTACGGGTTTAGTGGTCGGTATCAGCGGGCTGATTTCAGGTATCCTCGTGGTCGCGGCCAAAGTCTGGATGAACAGTCCGGCAGGTTTTCGGTATGCCGATGAAAAATATTTTGATATCGATCCTGTGCAGGCCATGTTCAATGATGCCTGGTTTTCACAGGCCCTTCATATGTGTCTGGCTGCGTTTGCTGCAACGGGTTTTGCCGTTGCCGGCGTGCATGCCCTGATGATTCTTCGAAAGAAAAATATTGCTTTTCATAGTATGGCTTTTCGGATCGCTGCACTCTTCGGCTGCATAGCCGCGGTATTACAGCCTATTAGCGGCGACCATTCTGCAAAGGATGTGGCGAGAGCGTCAGCCGGTGAAACTCGTTGCCATGGAGGGCTTATACGTTACAGGCGCCCATGTGCCGTTGCTCATTGCGGGGTTGCCCGATCCGAAAACAAATATAGTCCGGTACGGAATGGAAATTCCGGGCCCGCTCAGTTTTATGATTGCCGGAAATAATAACGCCGAAGTAAAGGTGCTGGATCAATTTCCAATCGCCGATCAGCCACCGGTGATCATTACCCATATTGCGTTTCAGGTAATGGTCGCCCTCGGGATGGCGATGCTGGGTATCAGCCTCGTATATTTTTTAATTTATGGAAGAAACGGTGGCTCGACCGTAACGGCTGGCTTCTCCGCCTGTTTGCGTTTGCCACCCCCATGGGCTTTATGGCCGTGGAGGCGGGATGGGCGGTTACCGAAGTGAGGCCGTCAGCCATGGATTCTTTACTGTATTCTGTGCACCCGGGATGCCGTGACGCCCATGCCGGGATACAGTATTCGTTTTATCTTTTTACTGTGGTATATTTTTCTTTATTACTGATTGTTATTCTGCTATTGTACCGGCAGATTAAAATGGTGCCCAAATTATACGGTTTACCCGTTTAAATATGTTGCAAGTTGTAATCGGTTTTTTATGGATGGCACTTTTACTCTACCTGTTGCTGGGTGGAGCAGATTTTGGTGCGGGTATCATTGAGCTTTTTACTTCCGACCGAAACAAAAGTAAAACAACGGAAATGATGATGTGCACCATCGGTCCGATTTGGGAAGCAAATCATATGTGACTAATTATAGTAATCGTTATTTTATTTACCGGCTTCCCCGAAATTTATGCTACCGTTTCCACATATCTCCATATCCCCCTGCTGATCATGCTCATGGGCATTATTGCGCGAGGAACAGCGTTTGCTTTTCGACATTATGAGGTGGTAGAAGATAACATGCAGAATCTCTACAATAAAATTTTCCGTTATTCGAGTTTCATTACGCCTTTTTTTCTCGGTGTCATCGCCGGAAGTGCCGTTGCAGGCACCATTAATCCGGCGGCGTCCAATTTTTTTGATGCGTATATTTTTTCCTGTCCGCAGAATGGGATCATGTGCCACTGGCAACCTGGTTATTTGGAAATGCGGTTGGACGCACGGCCCTGATCGCTGCATTTATTTCGCTGATTATACAATGGAGACTGATGTGGCGCGGAAGAAAAATTATTATCCGGGCGCTTGCCGGATTTCAGATCGCCAGGATCTTGCTGGCAATAACTTTTTATCATTACCCCCGGATTATTTTATTGGCAGATTCGAAGTACCTGAGTTTAGTGGATAACCGGGGACACGATAAATCCATTCAGGCGCTGGAACTTGCTTTGCTGATCGGGAGTATATTTATTTTACCGGCACTCGTATACCTGATTTATAGTTTTCAGAAAAAACTTCCGGAGGAATTGTAATTATTCCGGCTCAATGGTTTTTTTTCTTTTCTTGTCCCTGTGGTAAATTTTCTTGGCTTTTTCTATTAGCAACAGGTATTCTTTTTCAGACACATCATTGGGATCATAACTTTCCCGGGCAATCAGGGAAAGCTCGTCCCAGTTTGCTTTTTGCGTGAAAACAGATTTTTTTAACAGTCCCCCGAATAAAGCAACGGACGCAGAGAAACGGTAGTAGTCGGATATTTCATTGAAAGGTTTATAACAATACGGCACGTCATATTCTTCCAGCCGGCTATTATTTTCAGACGGCCGTTGGTAATGCAATTGCAGTTTTGCAAAACCCGTTGAATGAACGCTTCCAATGGTTTCGGGAATCATCGGTTCCATTTCAACAAGTGCCATGAGCGAATGCCCCGACCCAATTTCACCTCCCTGAATCTCATTGCTACTGTCCTGCAACGCACTCAGTTTATTATCGAACCCAATCAGGCGGTAACTTTTTACAACAGAAGGATCAAATTGTATATCGATATACGCTTCTTTAGCGACGGCATAAATCGTTTGCGCAAATTCTTCCATCAACACTTTCTCCGCTTCTTTTTCATTGTCGAGATATGCGAAATTTCCTTTGCCGCGATTAGCCAGCACTTCGAGTTTCGAATCTTTATAATTACCCATGCCAACACCCAGACAGGTGAGATAAATTTCTGACGAACGATACCCGTTGATGAGCTGATTGAGTTCTTCTTCCGATTGTTGTCCCACGTTAAAGTCACCATCCGTTGCCAGAATTACCCGGTTCGTACCTCCCTTGATAAACGTACTTTTTGCCAGCCGGTAAGCTGCCCGAATACCGCCTTCGCCGGGGGTGGATCCGCCCGGTTCGAGCTCCGCAATGGATTCGAGAATTTTTTTCTTTTCGTCGCCACCGGTGGGCGTTAACCAAACTCCATTTACGCCGCCATACACCACAATCGAAACCGTGTCCTGAGTGCGGAGATTATTCACCATGAGACTAAACGCCGATTTTAACAGCGGAAGCCGATTGGGTAGATCCATCGAACCGGAAACATCAATCAGGAATACGAGATTGGCTGGCGGAATATTTTCGAGTTCGGCTTTTCTTGCGCAGATATGCAGAAATAATAATTCGTGATCCGGATTCCAGGGACAGGCAGACAGTGCAGAATGAAAGGAGAACGTGCTGTCATTTCCCGGCGCGGTATAATGAACATTAAAATAGTTCAGCATTTCTTCCAGCCGGATGGCATCCGGCGGCACGGTATTATCCATATTTAAAAACCGCCTGATATTGCTATAGGATGCTTTGTTGATATTAATGGCAAATCCGGTTTCCGGAAACTGATCGGCCGGAATGAAAGGATTTTCTACCAGCGAACTATAGGTCTCCGCACCCACGGTCCAGCGGTTGCGTAATTCCGGAGATAAGTTTTTTGTCAGCGATAACAGCCGGTTCAGGGGTTTTGGCGGCGAGATGAACCGCGATTTCATGGTGATTGTTTGGTATTTGTCCACATTCACGGCAGCCGTATAATTATAGAAACCATCGGCCATAACGGTCATCGTATCTATCGACCGGGGGGTGTTAATGCCAAAGCCGCCCATACTGCCCGAATAAAAAGGATAATCGCTGGAGCGGAGCTTGATACGGACATTACTGAGAGGGTTTTTTTGTTCATCCCGGATCTCCCCGCGTAAGTAATACTGACTAGTGCCTTGCAGGCAGCAGCAAATCGCAATCCATATCAATGGCAGGGTCTTCAAGCAGAATATATAGGTTTTGGAGGAGTTAATATATAATAAACGCTTTTTATTCAAAAAGCTGATAAATCGAGGCGGTATTTCTGCCCAATCCATTATAATCCAGTCCATAGCCTACCACAAACTTGTCGGGGATCTCAAAACCGGCATAATCCACCTTCAGGGGATACGCTGTTGCTGCAGGTTTATGCAAAAGGGCCACGATTTTAAGGGAGGCAGGCTGCTGATGCCAAAGCTGTGGCAAAAATTCGTGTAAGGTTTTGCCCGTGTCCACGATGTCTTCCAGAATCACCACATGCCGGTCGAATATTTCGATGTCTAAGCCGATGGCAGTAACCACCTGGCCGGAAGATTTCATTCCTTTATAAGAGGCCAGTTTGATAAAGCAGATTTCTGCGTCGATCCGGAGGGATTTAAATAAATCAGCGGAGAAGATGAACGCACCGTTAAGGATCGCAATAAAAAGCGGACGTTTATCTTTATAATCCTCATTTAAACGCCCTGCCAATTCAGATACTTTCTCCCGGATCGCTTCTTCGGAAATATATGGCTGGAAAATTTTATCGTGTATTCTAACCATGAGCCGAAGGAGTTTAGAAAGAAGGTAAAGCGTTTTTTACGCTGCCTGAAATTCGGAGCGCGGGTTTAATTTCAGCATTCGACTGAAGGTAAAGCTTTTCTCCCGTAGCGGGTTCCTCGCCCTGTTTCAGTCGGTTCATCTCTAATATATTTTCATACCGGATGCCTTCCTGCTGACAAATACTGTAAACGGTTTCGTCGGACTGAACAATATGAAAAGGATTTAATCCCGTTCTGCGTTTGCGTTGCAGATAGATCAGCTGATTATTATTCAGTATATCTTCCTGATGCATATCGTTGAATTCAAGCAGACGCGACAATGGTACTTCGTATTGATTCGAGAGTGCAAGCAACGAAACGCCGGCCTTCGCGTAAATCACTTTGGTAGCATTGATTGAAAAAGGACCTTCCGGATAAACAGCTGCCGGAATTTGTTTTTGCAAAGAACTGTCGGCAAAGCCAGTCAATGATTCGTGCGTGCGGTCTTTTGTATCTGCGATCGCCGCGGTGACCACCTGTGCCGGTAGTTTCCCCAAGGCGATTAAACTATATTGTTGCAGATCATAATCGCGAACGAGTTTAATGAGGATCTGTGAATATTTGATGTTGGTTGCATAACCTGCTTTTTTTAATCCGTAAGCCCAGGATTCAAAGTCTTCCGGATTTAATTTAAATAGAAATGCATATCGGGGACTGCGTGTTAAAAAATCTGAATGATCCCGGTAGGAATCTGCTGCGCAGGAATAACTCCGGAAACATTCCCCGCGGGCATCATCATCATGATATACCACATCGCCGTTCCAATTGTCCTTGCATTTTATTCCAAAATGATTTTTCGAAGCAATTACCAGGTCACTGGTGCCTGCCTGCGTTTCGTGAATACCCTGTGCCAGAATAATTGACGCAGGAATACCAGAACGCTGTTCTTCAGCGATCGCCAAATCTTTGTAGGTGTTGATATACAGCACGACCTGATCATTGTCCTGTGCCGGCAGCCGATGCGCCAGTAATGTCACGGCTACCAGTAAGCGAAGTTTTAAATTCATTCTCCAGTTATTTTTTACGGATCATAAAAATACCATCCCGTAAAGTGAGTATCAATTTATCTATCCGTTCATCGGCTAACAGCAAATCATTAAATGCCTGAATTGCCTTTGCATTTTTTCCTTTTATATGCTGCTCAAGCACCTGACCATGAAAGAGCGCATTGTCTGCTAAAATCAGGCAACCCGGTTTAAGCTTTGGAAACAGTGCCTTGTAATAATCCGCATAGCCGGTTTTATCTGCATCGATAAAAACCAGATCCCATGGTTTATCCAGGGTTGCGAGCAGCTCTAACGCGTTTCCGGTGTGCAAAATTATTTTATTTGCTGTTTTAGATTTCTTAAAGTTTTCCTGGGCAACTGCCGCAGTGGCCATATCCATCTCCAGGGTATGCAATTCTCCACCGGTTTTTAGTCCTTTGGCAAGACATAACGCACTGTATCCCAAGAAAGTACCTATTTCGAGAATATAGGTTGGGTTGATCAGCAGGCTGATGATTTCCAGGAATTTCCCTTGTAAAGCACCGCTGAGCATATGGGCATGCGGGTGCCGTCGGGTTTGCGCTTCTATTTCATTGAGTAGTGGATCTTCCTGCAGAGAATATTTTTCGGCATAAGCCTGCGCAAGGGGGGCTATTAGGTCCATGCTGCAAAAGTAAAGCCTTATTGAGCAAAACCGTCAACCCTCCACCGTCAACCGTTCTCGGCTTCGCCGAGAAAAACCGTCAACCCTCCACCCTTGAAGGCTTCCGGCTGATAAAGAGCAGTCCCGAAAAAGTCAGCACGCCATTGA
>JAYWCS010000393.1:0-3857 GCA_043780315.1 Bacteroidota bacterium
CATAGTTTGGAAAGATATAAAGCCTCTTCGGCAGCAGTATCACCGGCACCTACGATGGCCACTTCTTTTCCTTTGAAAAAAAATCCATCGCATACTGCACAGGCACTCACTCCATAACCGTTGAGTTTTTCTTCACTCGGCAAACCCAGCCATTTAGCCGATGCCCCGGTTGCGATGATCACCGTATCAGCGATCACGAGTTTTTCTTCATCAATCCATACTTTATACGGCTGACTCGAAAAATCAACTTTGGTAGCTAGTCCGTAGCGGATATCTGCACCCATACGGGTAGCCTGTTTTTCAAAATCCACCATCATTTCGGGTCCCTGCACCCCGTTTGGATAACCTGGATAGTTTTCCACTTCTGTGGTTATGGTGAGCTGGCCGCCAGGTTGAATTCCCTGATAGAGCACGGGTTTAAGATTGGCACGTGCAGCATATATAGCAGCCGAGTATCCGGCGGGTCCGGATCCGATAATTAAACAATGAACGTTCTCTGTCGATTTATTTTCCATATATATTTCTCCGACCGGAAGTTTTAGAACTGCAAATTAAATGTAAATGCTCAAACGTAAGGTCGTGCCGATGACCACTCACTTTGGTATATTCACCGAAACATACTGAGCGGCGTATCCCCCAAAATAACCCAAAGCGCCGTTAGACAGATTCGAAATCACTTTCGTTGGAGTAGAAAATGGATTGCCAATACTCTGGTAGTTATATTCCATGGTGCGCCAAAAGTCATAGGTCCCTTTATCAATATTGGCGAGTTTCACCACCACTGTATCTCCTCTGTTAAAAAAAGAATATGTGTTGAAGTCGATGCTCACGTTGCGGTCCACGCCCTTATCCACCGTGATTGCATACGTGGTGCCATCAGTAATCTGATCATCGAACACAGACTGCAGGCCTGGGTAAAAAGGACCAAAATTCACGCTGGTATAGTATCGCGTGTAATTTCCCAATCCGGATGGATCGGTGATTTTCGCTTTAACGACCGCTTTGCCGCTATCCTGCGTTGCCGGTGCGGGAATCCACCATAAACTGTCAACGATTTTATTCAGTCCGGGAATGCTCGTCGTAGCAGAATACGTTTTATGATCAACCTGAATATCCAACATATAATGCGTATTGAATTCACCCGAAAATTTCGTTGCCGTATCATTATTACGGTTGAATGAATAAAAGTAAATCTGCAACCCGCTACTGTCAATGCGGATACTATCTTCTGTTAAGGTGGCCACCAGCATTCCATTTGACATCGAAACACGGGCATTATGAACGAAAGAAGCTGCTAATACCGCCGGATTGATCTTACTGAAATAGGCCAGACTTCTCGAAAGGTAAATGACGGGGTAATTCCCATTTTCTATGGAAGCGTCGACGACCAGATCGGTCGAATTCGCATCCAGTTTGATATCGATGTTTTTCTCGCAGGCAGGGCAAACAACACAAACCAGCAGAAAGCAAAATAGCGAACGGATCATAGTACGAAATTAGTCTGGCGGCAGATCAAAACAAAAAAGCTCCCACCAGATGAACCAGGGGAGCTTTTGTATCGAATAGATTTTATCCCAGATAAGCTTTCAAGGCACTGCTGTAGCGTGCTTTCTGTAAGCGTTTGATAGCTCTTTCCTTGATCTGACGGATTCTTTCCTTGGTGAGATCGTATTTCTGTCCGATCTGCTCAATGGTAACCCCATTTTCGCCATCCAGACCGAAATAGGCATTCACTATTTCCGCTTCCCGGGGACTAAGTGACTTCAAAACCCGTCGGATTTCCGCGCGCAGGGAGTCTTTCATCACGTCATCATCGGTATCGTCACCACCCTGTAGAAGGTCGCCCATCGCCACATCTTCTGCTTCGTGCACCGGTGCATCAAGTGAACTATGTCGGGTATTGCTCTGAAAAATATTGTTAATTTCTGTTTCGCTCATTTCCAGAAGTTCGGCGAGTTCTTCTGTGCTGGGTTCCCGTTCGTGTTCCTGTTCAAATGCCATATAGGCTTTGTTGGCCTTGTTATAGGTGCCAATTTTGTTCTGTGGCAGGCGAACCAGACGGCCCTGTTCAGCCAAAGCCTGCAGGATGGACTGACGAATCCACCAAACGGCATAAGAAATGAATTTAAAACCCTTGGTTTCATCGAAACGCTGGGCAGCTTTAATCAATCCGAGATTACCCTCGTTGATCAGGTCACTGAGTGAAAGACCCTGATGCTGGTACTGTTTTGCAACGGATACCACGAAACGGAGGTTGGACTGGGCCAGCTTATCCAACGCCTTCTGATCACCCATCTTAATCCGCTGAGCGAGAATGGTTTCCTCTTCGGGCGTGATCATGGAGATCTTAGAAATTTCCTGTAAATACTTTTCTACCGCCTGCGAGTCGCGGTTAGTAATCTGAGTTGCAATTTTGAGTTGCCGCATAATGGGTAAAAATTGGAGTGGACAAATATCTTTGTCGGGTAAGAATCAACTGTACAACAATACAATTCGCGGAAAAGTTGATAAGGGTAAGATTAAATAATATTCCGCAAATGGATTGACACGAAAGTAATACCCAATTTTGGTACTTCATAACCTTTCTCAAACTAAAAAGCATAAAATTTGGTAAAACTAATTATATAGTTATATATTTGACCGATCAACTATGTTTATAGTTATATTTTAAATCTGTCATCACCATGAAATCACTTACGAAAGCAGAGGAACAAGTCATGCAGGTACTCTGGAAACTGGGGAAAGGTTTTTTAAAAGACATCATCGATTCGACCCCGGAGCCGAAACCGCATTCCAACACCATCGCAACCATTTTGAAAATTCTCGTGGAGAAGGGTTTCGTGGTTTACAATGTGCATGGGCGAAACAACCTCTATAAACCACTGATCGGCCAGACCGACTATGGTAAAAAATCAATCAACCAGCTGGTGAAGGGATATTTTGAAGGGTCCCCTGCCCGGCTGGTGTCGCAATTCATTACCGATCAGAAAATCTCAGAAGCCGAACTGGAACAACTCCTGAAACAAATCCAATCAGCCAAAAACTATAAGCCATGATTTTATTCATCTATTTGTTTAAAACCATTTTCATCTCCGGTTTGCTATTTGGATATTATAGCTGGTTTTTAAAGAACAGGCGTTTTCATACTTACAACCGTTATTACCTACTGAGCATACCGGTTATCAGCCTGATACTCCCGACGCTTCAATTTAAAAGCCCATTTTCCATGACTCCACTTTCCGGAGGCACTCCCATCCGTTTGCTGGAAGCGGGACGTGGAACCTTAGAAGAAGCTGTCACTATTTATGCCCATCAGGGTTTCTGGAAGTCTGTATCATGGACCGGTACACTCCCCATTCTGTGCTTACTGATTTCCCTATTCCTGTTTTTTCGATTATTCAAAACAGTTCAATATATACTCAGACTTCGTAATAATAACACCAGTCTGCCTTTTTCGGATGCCCGGATTTATTTCACCAATGAAAAAACAGCTCCCTTCTCGTTTTTCAAAAGTATCTTCTGGGACCGGGCCACCGATATAGAAAGTACGTTCGGCAAACAAATGATACAACATGAATTGTTTCATGTAAAACAACAACACTCTGCGGATATTCTGTTACTTGAAATCCTATCAATCCTGTTTTGGTTTAATCCCTTTTTTTATATGATTCGAAGGGAAATGAAAGCCGTCCATGAATACAGCGCCGATGCTTTTGCGATCCAATATTCAGATGCGTATGCTTACGCGAGCCTTTTATTAATGAAAGCCTCTGGTTCGCCGCTCCCCCTCACCCATCCATTTTTCAATAACCAAATAAAAAGAAGAATTACCATGATTACGAAAAACAAACAAATGA
>JAYWCS010000394.1:0-3228 GCA_043780315.1 Bacteroidota bacterium
GAAAAGTTTTGTGATGCGCACCGTACAAAACCGGTTTCATGAACTGCTGAAAACGATCGACCAGATCGCGTTCCAGAAACTGGATGAACGACTGATCAACTACTTAAAGGAAAAAGCGAAGACAACGGGCTCATCGTTGTTAAATATTTCACATGAACAGATAGCCAAAGAGCTGGCCAGCTCCCGCGAAGTGATCTCCCGGCTGTTAAAAAAATTAGAAACAGACAAGAAGCTGCTCCTCTACAGAAACCAGATCAAACTACTAAAGGAAATGTGACATTTGTCACATTTTAGCCCGGTTGCCCGATTTAGCTTTGTGTTCTAATCAAAGCAAAAACGATGAAAAAGAACATGGGCAATACAGACAGGGTTATCCGTATAACCTTAGCGGCAATCTTTGCAATACTCTATTTCACTAAAACGGTAGAAGGAACCCCGGGTCTTGTATTATTGGTACTCGGAGCCGTTTTTGTATTAACCGGCTTTATCAGTTTTTGTCCACTATACCTGCCCTTTGGCATCAACACCTGTAAAAACAAGGAGAAATAACTATGACACACGAAATAGAAGCCCAGTGGATGGGCAAGATGCAGTTCAATGCGCTGGTAAACGGACACACGATCGTTATGGATGCGCCAGAAAGGGTGGGTGGCGAAGACCATGGCCCGATTCCCAAGCCGTTTATATTATCGGCCCTCTCGGGATGTACGGGAATGGACGTGATCGCCATATTGCGCAAAGCGGATAAACAGGTAACGAATTTCAATATTAAAGTAAGCGGCGAGATCAGTAAGACACCACCGATAGAATATATAGCTGTTCACCTGGTTTACGAATTTGAAGGAAGCGAAGAGAATAAAGAGGCCGCATTACGCGCCGTAACCGATTCGCAGGAAAAATATTGCGGCGTAAGCCATATGCTGAAGAAGATCTTACCCGTAACCTGGGAGGTAACGTACAACAGCAGTACCATTTTCAATAACAAACCGCTGCACGCGGCTTTATTAAACTAAGAAGATCATGGTTGAAGCGATCAGATCCCTGTTTGCAAAAAAAAATCAGGAAAATTATGCCGAGCTGATGGGAATGGGCGCACAGATCATTGATGTAAGAACACCGGGCGAATACCAGGGCGGGCATATACATGGTTCTGTAAATATTCCGCTGGATATATTGCACAGGAACCTCTCTAAAATAAAAAAAGACCGGCCCGTGATTACCTGCTGTGCAAGTGGTATGAGAAGCCTGTCGGCTAAAAGTATTTTAGCATCAAACGGGTTTACAGAAGTATATAACGGAGGCGGATGGGCAAGCCTGCAGCAAAAAATTAAACGATAATGAAAGAAAGGATCTTATATAATTGGCATACCGCACGCATAATTTATCTACTGGTGGGTATCCTTTTCTCTGTGTACGCTTTCGTCACGAAAGAATGGACGGGGCTTCTGCCCGGCGGGTATTTTATGTCGATGGCCATTTTTCATTTTGGTTGTGCTACGGGCGGGTGTGTTGTTCCTGTGATCAAAAAAACAGAAAACAAAACGGGATCAACAGAACCCGTATTTGAAGAAATAAAATAAAGACCATGTCAACCTTTTCAGAGATTATCAATGGAGAAAAACCGGTACTCGTAGATTTTTACGCAGAATGGTGCGGGCCCTGTAAGGTGATGAAACCCATCCTGAAAGAATTAAAAACAAAAATCGGCAACAACGTAACCATATTACAGGTAGATGTTGATAAAAGTCCGCAAACGGCCGGCCACTATCAGATACAGGGCGTACCGACCTTAATACTTTTTAAAAAAGGAAAACCGGTTTGGAGACAAAGCGGCGTTGTGTCTGCGGGCGATCTGGAGAAAATTCTTGCTGCTAATAATTAGCGGCTCATTCTTTTAGAAAAGACGCATCGCTTATAACAAGGTCTGTTCTTTCTAACCTGCGGCGAAGATTTTTAAAGGTAGCCACCATTCCCGTTGAGGAAAAGCCGTTAATCAGTAATATGGGCAGGTCTCCCCCCGGATCTGCGTGTAGCTCATATAAGACCCTAACCCGGTTCTTACCCAGCGGAGTGATGGTCCATTTTCCAACCGAGTTTTCTATCCGCACAATATTTTTTTTAATCGGCTCCCAGCCGGTAACGTTGCTTGCGTTGATGGTTACTATTTTTGAATGTGGATCCTGGCTTACGGTTACGCGCGAAACAAAATCGCGGTTGGTGGCGGGCCAGGGAAATTTTACTTCCGCATAATAATAAAGCTCTGTTGGAGAGAGTTGTTTTAATAAACGGGAGGACCGGCTGTTGTACACCCAATTATCATAGGCGCGTACATCAATAATAACAGAAACAAAGCGGGAAAGCGATGCGGCAAAATCGGCTTCTATCCGGATCGAATTTATTTTTGAATCTTCCGTTTTGCGCGCGTATGCCCTGATCCCGTCTTTATCAGACTTCAGTTTCCAATCATCCTGCGCAATACCGGAAAAAACCGCTACTGAAAAGAAACAAAACGAAAAGAATCCTTTTTTCATATGATGGCCTCGCGGCGGGGTTTACTGAAATACAATATAATCTTACGAAAAGCCGGCAAGAATCCGTCCACAAACCGGGATCTGGCCCTAAATACCGGTATTGGCGGTAAAAAGGGTTAAAAAACCCATCCCGGAAAGTATAAATACGCTTTCCGAAAAGCCCCAGCCCCCATAATTTTACCCCCTTGGCCACAATAATCAGGAAACTAAAACCGTTAGCCAAAAAAATACTAAAAAAATTAGTGTGCATAAGTAAAAACCACTACTTTTATGACTCCATTAAATTTGACCATTAAATATTAACACAATGAGCAATGCAGAAAAACTGAAGGCGTTAAAGCTGACGATCGACAAGATCGACAAGGACTACGGTAAAGGCAGCGTAATGATGATGAATGAAAAAAGCATGGAGCCGATGGAGGTGATCTCTACCGGATCTATCGGACTGGATGTTGCACTCGGCGTAGGCGGTTTACCCAAGGGAAGAATTATTGAAATATATGGGCCGGAATCATCCGGTAAAACAACGCTTGCCATTCACGCCATTGCGAACGCACAGCGTGCTGGCGGCATAGCTGCATTCATTGATGCGGAGCATGCTTTCGACCGTCTTTATGCACAGAAGCTTGGATGCGATATTGAAAACCTTCTCATCTCCCAGCCCGACAACGGTGAGCAGGCATTGGAAATTACAGAG
>JAYWCS010000395.1:0-9873 GCA_043780315.1 Bacteroidota bacterium
TGGAAAATCTTTGATCACTCCATTGCCTTCAAATACAAAAAGATGTTCCACCATGCGGTCCATGAAATAACGATCATGCGAAACCATCACGAGACAACCCTGAAAGTCCAGCAGAAAATTTTCGAGTACTGCCAGCGTGGGCAGATCGAGGTCGTTGGTCGGCTCATCCAGAATCAGGAAATTGGGATTTCTGAAAAGGATCGATAATAAAAACAATCTTCTTTTTTCTCCCCCGCTGAGTTCAGCGATATAGGTGTATTGTTTGTCGGGTGGGAACAAAAATAAATTCAAAAACTGCGCAGCGCTTAGCGAACTTCCATCGGCGAGCGGAAAATGTTCCGCGATATTTTTTACATATTCTATCACCCGAATATTGTCTTTGATCACCAATCCAGTTTGAGAATAATTTCCGAAGACAATCGTTTCTCCGATATTAATTTTTCCACTGTCGGCTGGTTCAAGGCCCTGCAGCATATTCAGAAAGGTCGTTTTACCAGCTCCGTTTTTCCCCACAACGCCAATCCGGTCGCCTCGTTTAAAAGTATAATCAAATCCTGTCAGAATTACTTTTTCATCAAAACTCTTGCTGACTTTTTTAAACTCGGCAATCTTGCCACCGAGCCGGGTCATCTTCATTTGCAGTTGAAGATTTTCTTCATCGAGGTTTTGTTTCGCTTTGGATTCCACTACGTAAAATGCATCCTGCCGGCTTTTCGATTTCGTGGTCCGTGCTTTGGGTTGTTTGCGCATCCATTCGAGTTCCTTGCGGAAAAGGTTTTTAGCTTTATCAATGCTGGCCAAATCCGATTCGATGCGCGCTGATTTCTTCTCGAGGTAATTTTCGTAATCGCCTTTGTAAGTAAATAACATACTGCGATCCATTTCCCAGATTTCATTACATACATTATCCAAAAAATAGCGGTCATGCGAGACCACCAGCAGGGTGATATTTTGTTGGTTGAGGTAATTCTCGAGCCATTCCACCATTTCGATATCGAGATGGTTGGTCGGTTCATCCATGATGAGCAGGGCCTCTTTGCTTCCAAAGCTGATATCAATCAGGGTGCGAGCCAGGGCGACTCTTTTCCGTTGTCCGCCGCTCAGGCTTTTCACCGGTTGCACGAGGTGATCGATCAGCAGCTGGCTGAAGATCTGCTTTACCTTAGAGTCGAAATCCCAGGCATTGAGATGATCCATCTGTTCAATACTATCCATGATGGCATCGGTATCTTCGGTTTCACCGGCTGCTTCAAAGGCTTTGATGGCAGCGGTGACCGGATTGGGATGATGGAAAATATTATCAAGGATCGACAATTCTTCCTGAAACTGCGGTTCCTGTTCGAAGAAAACAACGTTAATTTCTTTAGAAATCCAGAGCTTGCCGGATTCCGCCTTTTCTTTGCCGGCGAGAATTTTAAGTAACGTCGTTTTACCAGTACCATTTTTCGCAATCAACGCGATTTTATCGCCTGATTCGATATGAAATGAGATATTATCAAAAAGCGGCTTGATTCCATAAGACTTACCCAGACCTTCAGCAGAAACATAGTGCATTTCGCAAAGATAATTGAAAATGGCTGCCCGTCCGCGCTGACAGCGCTTTATACTGCCCGGATTATCGTCCCTTGGGCAGGCGCCGGTAATTGTGTAATTTCAATCCAAAATAAACAGCAACGATGGCGATTACAAAAATTACGGTGAACGATAATGGATCTTTGAAAGTTGAGGGAGATTTTGAGGTGGTCGATAAATCCGGTGCCAACTACGATTTAGGCGGAAGAACGCTAGTCTCTTTTTGCCGGTGCGGTTTATCCAATAATAAACCGTTCTGTGACGGGGCGCATAGAAACCATTTCGAACATAACGCCATTGCTTTCGCACTGCCTCCGAAAAAGACTGTTTAGGTTTTTGATCCGACCAGCATCATACCTGGCCTGAATCGGGGTATAATCACACCAAAGAAAGATAAAATCCGCAGGAGAGTCCCTGGGTGATAAGTGTAATAAAAGTAGACGGTTTTAATATGATTAAACCCCATTTTATTATAGGAATAAATAATTTCCGAGGGCAAATATTCTCTTCGGTGAACTGCCTGATTTTCAAAATTCACTTCCCCAAAAGTCTTTTCCGGAACTTCAAAAATTGGCTTCATGAAAAGCAATTTAACGATGTGCACGATAGAACCTAAATTGGGGGTGGTGACAATGACAATGCCGAATTTTTTAATATGACTTGTCACATTGCGTAGTTGTTCCTGGGGCGCCAGGGGAATATGTTCAACAACTTCAGAACATAATACCATATCAAAATAATTTGCGGGAAGATCTAGTTTATCTTTTATCAAATTGGCGACGCAGGTTCTGATACCCAGATATTTAAAATATGTACTATATCTTTCTATGGCGCCTTCGAAATCCACAACGGTCACCTCAACACCCCACTCCGCAAGCATTTTCTCCACCGTACCTGAACCGGCACCAATGGAAAGAACCCGATCCCCTTTCTTCAAATATGTTATGCAAGTTTCGTAGGTAACATAAAAGCGCCTCGCATGATACTCGGCATATTGTACCCCTTCTTCGTGTAAATATTGAACATCTTCCGTAATACGTTTAAGAAATTGTTTGAATTCCATAGAAGTCCTTATTAGAAAAACGAAAATTTTTATTTTGAAAACTAAATAAATGTAGGGAAAGGATTTGAATGGCCTGGCGTAAGTCTTCAATTTTCAATGAATAATCTTATTCCGCGTATTGCTTTTTAAACCCATAAGGGCAGTGCCGGCAGCCGCTGCGGCAGCAATATCCGCGGGAGAGCAGGTAGAATTCTGTGAACACCCGGTAATCTTCTTGCTTGTAATAATGTAAACCTTCCACTAACTCCCCTCCCCTGCCGGGAAAGGGATATTCCTTTTCTTTAGCCGTCAACTGATTTAATTCCAGCAGGCAGTTACTACACAAACAACTAAAAAATGTTTTTGTAAGAAAAGTCTTCATCTCATTACTCACAGAAATCTGCGAACAATCACAGGCCGAAATATTTTCGGGAACACAAGTGAAGGTTTTTTTACAGCGGGGACAATTTTTTTTACTCACAAACATTTTATTGATATCCTTTTGCCTGCAGGGAAAATAATTCTGCATATTTCCCTTTGAGACCAACCAATTCCTCATGGGTGCCGGTTTCGATCAACTCTCCCTGCTGCAGTACCAGAATCCTGTCAGCCATGCGAACTGTCGAAAAACGATGTGAAATCAATACGGCCGTTTTGCCTTTCGTAAGTGCAGCGAAACGTTGGAAAACTTCATATTCTGCTCTGGCATCGAGCGCAGAAGTTGGTTCATCCAAAATCAACACCTGCGCCTGACGCATGTAAGCCCTTGCCAGCGCCACTTTCTGCCATTCACCCCCGGAAAGTTCCATTCCTTCCTGAAATCGTTTTCCCAGCATCTGGTCGTAGCCCGCGGGAAAACGATTCACCAGATCAGCGGCCAGACTTTGCTCGGCGGCCGATACAATCATCGGTGTATTGTCTCTATGAATAATATTTCCGACAGCAATATTATCTGAAACACGCATCTGATAACGCAGGTAATCCTGAAAAATAATTCCGATATTTTGTCTGAGACTCGCCACATTATATAACCGCAAATCAACTCCATCTAATAAAATCTTACCTTCTGTTGGCTCATACAATCTGGCCAATAACTTCACCAGCGTTGTTTTACCGGCACCGTTTTCACCCACCAGTGCAATTTTTTCTCCGGCTTTCAGGGTAAAATTCAAATGCCGCGATGCCCATTTCTCCGCATGCAGATAACGAAATCCAACATCCTGAAATTCAAAACCTATACGGACGGGATTGGGAAATGAAATGGCATTTTCTGCCAATTTGATCGCTGGCTGAATATCAAAAAAATCAAAGAAATCACTGAGGTAGATTGCTCCCTGAGAAACTGCCGTAAACCGCGTGAGCACAGACTCCATCAGCGATTTCAACTGACGGAAAGAACCTGCCAGAAAGGTGAGCTGTCCGATGCTGATTTTTCCGGAGATGGCTTGCAGAATAATGAAAACATAGGCACCATAATACCCAAGACTGCCTAAAAGGGTAAACCCGGTACCCCAGAGAGAGCGGTTAATCGATATCCGGCGATTACTGTAATAAAATTTGTTGGCGAGAACTTCGAACTTTTCAATGATAAATCCGGACAGGTCAAAAATCTTCACTTCTTTCGCCGTTTCATCACTCGCCCCCAGATACCGGAGGTAATCCAGCTCCCGCCGCTCGGGGGTCTGCCGGCGACTCAGGGCATAAGTCTGATCATTGAAATAGGATTCGCCGATAAAGGACGGCAAAATCGTAATGAATAATAAAGCGATCAACCAGGGGTTGAAGAAAATCAGGCCCGCTGCCAGAAATCCCATCGTAATTAAATCCTGTACCTGGCTTAAGACCTGCGACAATAAAACCGTGCGGCCCGTGGTTTGTTGACGCGCCCGTTCGAGCTTATCATAAAAAATCGCGTCTTCAAACTGCTCGAGATCCAGATCCGCCGCATGTTTCATGATGCGTACTGAACTCAGCTTAGCAAACAGATCGCCCAGTAAACTATCCAGCAACGAAATACTCCTGCCCAATGCATCATTGACAAGGGCGAGCCCAAATTCAATACCAATCAGAATCCATAAATGATGCGTGGAATGAAGACCCTGCGTACGGTTCAACCCGATCACTTCATCAATGATCAATTTGCCAATGTACAAAACAGTGACCGGTATCGCCGACCGTAACAAGCGCAGACCGACATTGGCGAACGTCATCGAAGGACTGGAAGCCCATACGAGTTTGAAAAACGCCGGCAGGTTTCGAAGGGCGTTCAACCGTTCTTTCCAGCCCGGCTTGCTTTGATTTACAACCATGTTTAAGGCTGCAATTTACGAAATACCTTTTGAAAGGGCGTATGGGTAGCCGACAAGTCCCTACTAACGGGAAATGCTGGTACGGTACAATTTTTCTCCCAGGTAACTGATTACCTCCAGTTCCAACTCTTTTTCAGTTACCGTAAAATTCATGAAGCCATTTTCAGACTTCGCGAACAGTCCGCCTTCCGGATGCAACTTCACCGGGGTCGTTTCCGATCCGGCACCAGACACAAAAAAATGAGTAAACCCGGACGGTTTGATGTATTGAAGATTGTGTTCATGCCCGCACATGTATGCGTTGACATGATATTTCTCGAAGATGGGTTTCAATAGTTTTTTTATTTCCTCACTTTCCGTTGATTTCATTCTGCCTCCACCGGTATATAGCGGATGATGGCCAAAAACAAATTTCCATTTAATATTTGCGGGCGATTCGGCCAGTGTTTTTTCCAGCCATATTCTTTGCGCTGCCGTATCCTGACCCCGCACCTGATGATCTTGGTTATGATAGTATTCGGATAGCAAGGGAGTGGTATCAATAAAAACCAACAATACACCCAGGCTGCTATCATCACCAATATATATCGTCTTCGAATAATACCGCGCAGGCATGTTCCATCGACGATCAATATCTGTATAATCTATTTCTGCCTGCACACTCCCTTTATAGTCGTGGTTTCCCAGCACCACATACCAGTCGGTTTGCAAAGAATGTGCAGTGTAAATTTCTTCAAAAGATGCCAGCCATGTATGATCCCGCGTACTTCTCACGCCACTCGGGTAAAAATTATCTCCGGTGGAAACGATAAATGCCGGTTTGAAATCTTTTGCTACGATGCCCATTTGAATAGCTACTTCTTTTTGATTGTCTTCTCCATTTCTTCCCCAGTCACCAAATACCATAAACCGAAGGGTCTTCTTTTGTTTATCTTTTTTAGTTAAAGAATCTTTTTGAACCGTAGTATTCTGCGGATACGATGCAGAGGCAAGCAGGATACAGCTGACAAGCAGGAAAATATTACGCATGGATTTCAAGTATTGTATGTTTCACGCTGTATTGGCGCTTTTTATTTCACCGCAGGAAACACAACGGAGATAAGCCTTGAAGGCAAAAAAAAGGATGAATGGTATATAGCAGTAGCAATTGATTAATTAAATAACCATTTACCAGAAACTATAAACCATTCACCCAACAGACGTTAAACGCTATGTTTTAGGCGATTAGCTTAATAACGATTACGGTCGCGGTTATATCCACCACCTCCACCGCCACGGCTAGATCCACCGCCACCACCGCGGGATCCACCACCACCGCCACCGGGGTTCTTATCTTCAGCAACTTTTACAGTAAGCGTTCTTCCTTCCAGGCTAGTGCCATCGAGGGCCTTGATGGCTTTCTCCGCTTCTTCATTACTTGAAAATTCAACAAATCCGAATCCACGGCTTTTGTGTGTTTCTCTGTCTAAAATAACTTTTGCTGAACCAACGGAACCGTATGGCTCAAACAATTCTTGCAATTCTTGATCACTAACGGCGAAAGGCAGACCGGCTACAAAGATTTTCATTACAAATACAATTTAATAATCGACAAGATACCACTTTAGTTTAGTACGAGGATTTATTCGTGGGTTTTTTTTCCAATAAAAACTGCTTTTCTTAAGAATAGGCTTTTTTAACCGGTTTTAGGGACCGGTCCCTGATAAAAAACCGCGTTCCGGGTTGCTTCGCCTGATAAAAAGAAAAAACCCCCAAGCATTAATCGGGGGTTTTTCAGAGAACTTGAATTTAAGGCTTTCCGTAGGACGGTAAATCAAGCTGGTTTTTCAGGGATATTTAGTTGTTTCAGTGATATTGGATAGGACAAAAGTAGCACCGCACATCTCAACACCCAAGCGCAGAACTCCTCAATTTCTATCGTAGATCTACGCTTGGGGTAAAATGGTTGATTTATATCTTATTTAATGTGCGCGCGGAGCATCCAAGCCGTTTTTTCATGTTTCTCCATTAGAGAGGTTACATAGTCGCTCGTACCTGCATCTTTGTGCGCTTCATCGAACTCTTTAATATTACCCCGGATGAATTCTATGATACTTTCATGGTCACCCAGCAGATTTTTAATTAACGGCAGACTGGTATTTCCGCCTTTCATTTGTTCTGTGAGGTGAGTGAGCTTTAAAAAATCACTCAGCGTCGCCGGTGCGTAATGTCCGATCTGACGAATACGCTCGGCCACACTATCCACAATTTCAGCCGACTGTTCATATAATTCTTCGAAATACAAATGCACCGAATGAAAATCAGGACCTTCCAGATTCCAATGCGCATTCAGTGTCTTGGTATACAATACAAATTCATCCGCGAGCAATTTAGCCAATTGTTCAGCGACTACTTTCCTATTCGCTTCCGAGATTCCAATACTTGTTTTCATTTTAATATTTTAATGATGATTATTAGGATTATTAAACGATTGAACCAGTTCAAAGTTCATATTTATTTAGTATTTGCGGTAAATTCACTACCACCAAGCTTAAACCGTTCAGCCGAACCAATTGATTAACTTTGCGCTCGTGGAAGAATCGTTTACTTTAAGTTTTCTGTATAAAGGCGTTCATACAGAACTTTCTTGCCATCTGCGTGTGAGCGCGTACACCTATCAGTTTATTTGTGTCGTGGGTGGTCATGAAATCATTATGGAAAAAGATGACGAAGGAAATATTCGGGTCTTAGACGCGGCACCGTTTTCAGATAAATCCAAAAAGCCTGATTCCGAATTTATCCGCGCGATGGTCGCAGAGATGCAAAGAGTGTTACAGGAATAACAATTTTTTTATCATCCTTTAATATAAATAACCAATAAATCTTATCAAATGGAAGATAGTCCGGAGTTTCCTGAGTATGCAGATGTAGAGGCAGTATTTAAACAGCGCAAAACAACGGATGAAAAAGTTCAGATGATTGCTGCCTGCACACTAAACGGCAAGCCGAACCGCAGCGTTTGGATTGAAGTTCCTATAACCCTCTACAATGGGTATAAAGGAAAAGTAAAGATTATCGAATACAATATTAAAAACGGTATGTTAGAGGTGCTGAAAGTAGTGAAGGCCTGAATCCATTTGGAAAAATTAAACAAATCCATCAATTTTTTTAGATAACTGCCGATCTTTCATCGTCACCGTATTACCCGCATCGTGCGTTGAGAGATAGATCTCTACTTTATTATACGTATTGGTCCAGGTTGGATGATGATCCATTTTTTCAGCCTCTAGTGCTACACGGCTCATAAACGAAAAGGCCTCCGAGAAATCCTTAAAGAGAAAGGAACGGTACAGGCTGTTGTTTTTTTCTTCCCACATCTTTTTTAGTATTAAATAAACCGCCAGTAACTGAATACTTCATCAAAATGAATATTGGTATCGGGCCAATGATCCATGTCGAATCCCGGTGCGTTTTTCAATTTCTCCCGACTCTCCTTAAAAATGAAACGTTTATTTTCCGCATCCAGTTTCAGGAGGCGATATGGAATGGCAAAATATTTCACGCCTATTCCAAGGAATCCGCCAAACTCAATGACATAATAATCAATCCTGCCCGCTTCCAGGTCGAGCATGATATCCTTTATCTCACCGAGATGTTCTTTACTCGCATTCACAACCGGATCACCAATCAGCGAACTGGCCGTCAGATAACGACCTTTTTTATTCGGCAACAGCTCTCCGTGATTTTCACCCGAAAGATTATCCTGATCCAAAGAATTTTCGCGATCGTTAATTGATGATTCCATATATTTTAAATTTGTTTTCCCTTGATTAAAGGTAAAAAATCATGCCATTACATCTGTTTCATGTGCCGATTTGGGATTAAAATTCCACAAAATAGAAAAAAAGTTGTTATCAAAAATCGAATTTAGCCGTTTTTGCAGGGATGATTATTTATTAAAAATTTATAAGTGATTGATTATTAACAGTTCATTTCCTGATCGGCTCATCAATCCCCGATTTCATAGAAATTGGTATGTGACTTGTAATTATGTTCATGGTTTTTCATAGGATATTGGATTTTAAAACGGGCTGGATTTCTATCCTGGCCCTTTTTTTTTGTTTAATTTCGCCGTTCAATTGACACAATCATGAAGAAAGTACCTTTTATTGCGATCGTTTTTTTTAGTTTATGTAGCATAACCGCTCAGAAATCATTCGGACAAAATAAATCCGGCATGAGTGGACGAACATCACCCATGCAAATTGGAAGTGTTTTCCTGAATCTGGGAATTGGTGTGGGAGCGGATTACAAAAATAGTTATGGAACCGGTTTCGGTTTTAAAGCGAGTGCTGAATTTGGTTTATGGCAGGCTGGTCCGGGTGTAATCACGCTGGGACCCGAAATTGGAAGTTCTTTTTCCAGCGGTTATAATGGATCAAATACCTACGAGAATTACAAATCAAGCACTTTCATTATTGCCGGCAGATCTGCCTGGCATTATGGATGGGGTGTACCGTCGTTAGATACTTATGGCGGTTTCTCTCTCGGCTTGGGATTTAATCATTATAGTTATTATCATGAAAACGATAATTCCTTTAATCAAGTGATTCCTGTTTTCGGCGCCTTTGTAGGTGCTTCTTACTTTGTAACGCCGACGTTTGGTTTCAATGCAGAAGCGGGTTATGACATCACCAACTTCCAGGTAGGTGTAGTTTTTAAACTACAATAATTCGTTATACACTGAATTTTTTTAATAGATAAAAGCCTGCCCGAGATCTCTCGAAGCAGGCTTTTATTTATGCTTATATCGCTGATGAATGGCGGGTTTCACTCCTGTTCCAGAAAATAAGCCCTCATCAGTCGTACTAGATCAGATTCGCCTTTATGTATTGAATACTTTGTGTGATACTGTCAAATGGTGAGCCGGGACATTTATCCTGTTCAACAAAGAAATATTTCATGCCCGCC
>JAYWCS010000396.1:0-17069 GCA_043780315.1 Bacteroidota bacterium
GGAGACTATGTTCTCAGTTGCAGTCACGTGGGATATGATCCACAGAATAAAAAAATCACCGTTTCCGGACAGGATCAGGTGATTGATCTATCCATGGAGCCGACCGCCAATTCTATGAAAGACGTGGTCGTTATCGGTTATGGAACACAGAAGAAAAAAGATATCACGGGCGCTATTTCCGTGCTCAGTTCGGCGGTGCTGGACGATCGGCCAAATACCCAATTTGGATACGAAATTGAAGGTAAAGCCGCCGGGGTGCAGGTTATCCGTTCGTCGGGGCAACCGCAGGCCGGTTTTTCAATACGTATTCGTGGAACTTCCACGATCACCTCCGGCAGCGAGCCGTTGTATATAGTGGACGGAGTGCCTACTGCCAGTATCAATGAAGTGAATCCTGCAGATATCGAATCTTTTTCTTTTTTGAAGGACGCCTCCTCAGCGGCTATTTACGGTGCCTCCGGAGCCAATGGCGTCGTGCTGATTACGACCCGCAGAGGAAGAAATCAACCCACCCAAACGCGGCTGGATGCCTATTACGGCTTGTCAACCGTTTGGAAAAAACAATCTACGCTCAATAGTGACCAATATAAAAGTCTGATGGAAGATATGGGCCAGTCGCTCAACTGGTCAGATTATTCTGCCAATACCAATTGGCAGCACGAACTTTTCCGAACTGCCGGCCAGCAGAACTATCAGGTATCGGTGACCGGCGGGAATGAGAAAACGGGTTTTTATCTTTCCAGTGGATGGACCAAGCAGGATGGTATTGTTATTTCCAATACGCTGAACCGGGCAAATTTCAAATTGAATCTGGATCATCGCATCAGTAAAATTTTTAAAGTGGGGACCAGTATTTCTTACAACCGCTGGTTCGATATCGACGTTTCCGAGAATAGCCGGAACGGTGTGGTCATGAATTCGCTGATCGGATCCCCCATCATCGGTGTATGGGATTCAACACACACCCAATATACCACCGATCCTTTTCGTAATGATCTCGATAATCCGGTCGGTCTGGCCTCGGGTGCCAAACATAACTGGACGAATCTGCGGCTGAACGGCAACGTATATGTAGAAGCTAATATTCTTCCGACCCTGAAATTCCGATCGATGTTTGGGTATGAACAATATTATGGCGTTTATAATTATTATGCCGATCCTTATCAAACAACCACCGGGCGCAGCTTTAACGGCCAGGCATCTTTGTCATCGAACGACAATCAATACTGGATCAGTGAAAATACACTGACGTACACTAAAACGATTGCTAAAAGTTCATTTTCTGTGTTGGGTGGATTTATTTCATCTAAAACGGCATCGAATGCATCCAGTATATCCACCCATAATTTTGCGAACCCAGACGTCAGCACCGTCAATGGCGGTTCGGTAATCGATGGAGCAACGGGCACCAGCAGTGCGCTCACGACGGCTTCGGTAATCGGAAGAATTACGTATGATTATGATGCCCGTTACCTGCTAACGGCGAGTATCCGCGACGATGCGTCGTCTGTATTCGGACCGGCAAACCGCTGGGGACTGTTCCCTTCTTTTTCTGCCGGCTGGAGAATATCCAAAGAAGATTTTTTTAAAAACATAACCGCGATCAATGAATTGAAACTACGGGGCAGCTGGGGACAAGTAGGTAATAGTCAGATCCCGGCCTATGCCTATCTGGGCACGGTTTCCCCTTCCGGAACTTATGTGATCGGAAATCAGGTGGTCGCGGGTTACCTGCCCAATAAACTCGGTAACCCGGGGTTGGAATGGGAAACCACTACGCAAACCGATATCGGTCTGGACATTGAATTGCTGAAATCCCGTATCTCCTTCACGGCCGATTATTATTATAAAAAAACGTCGGGACTTTTACTGAATACACCGGTTCCAGCGAGCTCCGGTTATACCACCGCATTAAAAAATATCGGAGATCTCGAAAATAACGGAATCGAATTTAGTCTGGATGTACGTCCCCTGACCGGCGTTTTTCAATGGAATGCAAATTTGAATTTCAGCATCAACCGAAATAAAATTCTCAATATCGCCGACGGTATTATTTATGATGGTCCGGTAGATGAAAGGGGTAATTCTTCCATTGCAGAAAAAGGCGTGGCGCTGGGAACCTTTTATGGTTATGTAGCCCAGGGTGTTGACCCGGCCACCGGAAATATAAAATATAAAATGGCAGACAGTACCGTCGGTTTGCAAACCAGTGATCATCAAATCATCGGTCATGCGAATCCGAAATTTACCTTCGGATTTACCAATAATTTCAAATACAAACAATGGTCATTAACGATATTCCTTCAGGGTGTAGAGGGCAACGATATCCTCAATGCTACCCGGATTTATTCTGAAGGAATGTGGGAACCAAGAAACCAGACAACGGCGGTTCTTCGGCGATGGACCACCCCGGGGCAGATAACCGATATTCCCCGCGAAGACTTAACCAACGGAACCACCCCTTTTTCAAATTATAATTCACAAATCTCTACTCGTTTTGTTGAAAATGGATCGTATATACGTCTTAAATCGATGAGTCTGGCGTATGAACTGGCACCCAAATTTCTTCAGAGACTGAAAATAGCGCGGGTGAAATTTTATGTAACCGCTGAGAATCTGCTCACATTTACGAAATACTCTGGCTATGATCCGGAAGTAAGTGCATTCAGCGCTTCCTCCGCCGGAGCCCAAAGCAATAACGTAGCGCCGGGAGTCGATTTCGGAACCTATCCGCAATCAAGGGATATTATTGGGGGACTGAGTATAACTTTTTAATCATCTGTATAATTTATGATAAACATGAAAACATTTTATTTACGCTTGTTGGTGAGCATCCTGCTGCTGACTCCGTTTTCTTGCAAAAAATTTCTTAATGAGAAACCCGTTTCTCTCATCACAACCGACAACGCATACACGACTTCTGCCAATATCGAAGCGGCCTTGAATGGGGCATACAGCTCATTTATCGGGTATGATTATTACCAATGGGAATACGTGATGGAAAGTGATGCGCATTCTGATAACGCCTATTCGGCCGGCAGTGGAGATCCCGATTTTCTGCAGAGTGATCTGTTTACGATTTCGAATGCCAACGGACTGGTGTACCGGGATTGGGCCCAACTGTATGCCAGTATTGCCAAGTGTAATGTCGTGATCGACAATATTATCCAGGTAACCGATCCGAAACTCACTCCCGGCCGCAGACAGCAAATTATCGGCGAAGCCAGCTTTCTCAGGGCTTTTCATTATTTTCAGCTAGTAAAACAATGGGGCGCTGTTCCATTGGAAAAACATTCTAATAGTGCGCAAACCGCTGCGATCGACCTGCCGCGTTCGGCAGATACTACGGTATACAATTTTATCAACGCGGACTTACAGGTCGCGATCAGCAATCTGCCTGATGATTTTGGGGATGCTTCGATCGACAAAGTACGGGCTACGAAAGGCGCTGCCAATGCGTTGCTCGCGAAAATGTGGGCACAACGGCCCGACCGGGATTATAATAAAGTACTTGGATATGCCAATGCAGTGATTAACAGTCCGGCCGGTTATAGTTTGTTGAGTGAATACACCGCCCTGTTCGACGGAAATAATAACTATAATTCAGAATCCATTCTTGAAATTCCGTACATCGCTTCGACGCCGGAAGCATGCTGGGGTACAGAACTCTTTTATCCAACCCATGATGACAATGGTAATGTTCCACCCGATGCATGGCAACGCTATTGCACGCCGAGCAAAACACTGGTTCAAGCCTATCAGAACATGGGTGATAGTATTCGGCTACACGCCAATATTAGCTTTGAATATGTGCCCTGGGCAGATAAAAACTGGAACCCCTGTGCCGATCCAACGATCAAAGTTCCATTTAATGTGAAGAGTAAACATCCGAACAACTGGAGTGGGGGAGATCATCCCTACCTGCTTCGTCTGGCCGATATCCTGTTACTCAAAGCGGAAGCGCTGAATGAAACCGGTGATGCAAACGGTGCTGCGGACGCGCTGAATGTTGTTCGCTTACGCGCACAACTACCGCCGGTTGTAGCCGGATCGCAGGATGATATGCGCCATGCGATTTTACTGGAAAGACAATTAGAGCTTGCATTTGAAGGACAACGCTGGGACGATCTGGTGCGATACAATGCAGCTACAACGGTGATGCAGGGCCTTTCGGAATTTGAGTACACCTGCAATAATGGAGCAGAGAGTACCCCCATCCCGATTATATATAACGTGACGCCTGGTAAATGGGTATTGCCAATTCCTCTATTGGAAATGCAGGCGAATCCGAATCTTACCCAAAACCCCGGCTATTAATTTTAATCAAAAGAATTGAGACAGATCATAAAAATCTTGTTTACCATTTTATTGTATCCGACCATAATGCTCATCAGCTTATCGGGCTGCGCTAAAAATCAAAATAGTGTTTCTCCGGTGGACAGTACGAAGATTCCCGTTACTATGCCGCTTCCGAAACTTTCGGGGAAATTACTTTTTCACCGCTATGATCAGTATGGAGATGCTGCAAATATTTATTTATACAATTTTGATTCTGATGAACTGAGTTGTTTAAGTACAAACTGGAACATTTTCAATCCCATCAATGCGCTGTTTAATGCACAGGGGACACAGATTGTATTTATGGGCGAATCAATACAGTCTGGCAAATGGGATATTTATCTGTGGACACTCGGTTCATCCAACCCGCCAATCAATTTAACGGCCCTGGACGGAAGCCGGGATGAGGACGCGCATTTTTCTCCGGATGGAACCCATATATGTTTCAAGCAAACGACGGCAAACGGCGTGGGTAATATAAAAATCATGGACCTGCAGGGAGTGATTACCCAGGTCGTTACAACGAATACGATTGAAAGTAGTATGCCCTGTTTTACGCAGGATGCCACCGCGCTGATTTATGCGCGGGGAAACGGAAGTACTTCTGATATTTATATGGTCAATGTAAATGGAAGCAATAATCATTCTCTCGCGAATACGGTTGATGTACAGGAATATTATCCGATTGTATCAGGGGCTTCTACTTTTTTTTATACCAGATGGTACAGCAGCGGTAACCCGCATGATCAAATTTATCTGGGGAATTTTACGAATCATACCAATACCATTCTTCCCTTTAATACTAGCACCGCAGATTATTCAGATCCATTTCCCTGCACGCCCGATCTGGTGGTTATGTCCTGCGACCGAAAGAATGGGGCCGGGGCGTATGATCTTTGTATCGCCAGTTTATCGACCGGACAGATCTGGTCGCTGAGTGAATATAATGCACAGATCAACGGTGCGATCAATGAACTGGGTGCGTGCTATTCAAAATAGAATCGTACGGAAAGTCAGATTCACTCGGGGCATCAAAACTTTTTTTGTCTTCGGCAGCGAATGTAACCAATGGGTTTGCGTACTTCCTTTCATTAGCAATAAGCTGCCATTTTCTAATTTCAGGGAAACTTTTTGACCGCCGGTTTTATGCTTGAGCGAAAAGGACCGTTCGGCACCAAAGCTTAGCGAAGCAATGGGAGAATCCTTTTTCAACGTCTTTTCATCGTCACTATGCCACCCCATTCCTTCCTCGCCGGAATGGTATAAATTGAGCAGGCAGGAATTGAACGTAGCTTCTGACAAATCTTCCGTGCGTTTTTTGAGTTCCAACAATTCCTTTGTCCAACTCAACGCCCGTTTTGTAACGCTGGAATAGGTATATTCATAGTTCGAATCACCATACCAGGCGACTTTTCTTTTGGTGATGAAATGTTTTCCGAAAATAAAGGCTTCGTCATTTTTCCAAAGAATGGTATCGAGCAGATTGTGCAAATAATGATTGATGGCTGACACTGGAAAGACTGGACCAAAATAAATCGCCTCCCCATCACAGGGTAATAGATTAAAGGCGGGGCTGGTTTGAAAAAGGTTCATTTTTGATTGGTATATTGTACATGACGAAATTAAATTAAAATATTTTTATGCGGCTGCTGACCCGGATTTTACTTCTGATTATTTGCTGTAGCCTGCTGAAGAATTCAACGGTACGGGCACAGAATGAAATATTAGTCTACCATGCGATCGTAACTGATCCACAGGGGAAAATCATTCCCTGGAACCATCCCGATCCGGGAAAGGCGTATGACGAAATCATTCATTTAGTATGGAATTTCTGGGATACGATGCGGACCGATCCAAACGGTCTGCCGTATTATATGAACCACCAGGTTTGGCGCCCGGATCACAACGATCCCCGGGGCATTGGGGGCGATCAGTTTCAGATGGCGATGTCATCCTGGCAATTGCTATATGCCTATAACGGTAGCGAACGGGTAAAAGAGAATATGGAATTCATGGCCGAATATTATTTTTCGCATGGCTTTTCCAGACCGACGGATGCCTGGGCCGATATTCCATATCCTTATAATACTTTAACGTATGGGGGTGTTTACGACGGCGATATGATACTCGGTAAAAATTTTACTCAGCCCGATAAAGCGGGATCCTTCGGACTTGAATTGCTGAATCTCTATCAGATGACAGCCGGGGGAAATTATCCCAGAACAACGGATCGTCTTTATTTGGAAACGGCTATAAAAATTGCCAATACGCTGGCTATCCATGTGCAGCCGGGAGATGCCACTCATTCTCCACTGCCATTTAAAGTAAATGCCGTCACCGGCGAGGTGGGGCTGCTGAAAGAAAATGGTGTAAATGGAAAAAATAATCAAACCAGTTCATACGCCACGAATTGGGGTGGTACCCTGGAGTTATTCCTGCAGTTAATTCAATTACAAAAAGGAAATACGCGATTATACCAGGCAGCCTTCGATAAGATCCTAAGCTGGATGAAGAAATATCCCATTCAAAATAATAAATGGGGACCTTTTTTTGAGGATGTTCCGGGATGGAGTGATACGCAAATCAATGCGACAACTTTTGCGCGTTTTATGATGTTGCATCCGCAGTATTTTTCCAACTGGCAGAAAGAAGTAAAAAATATTTTTACCTGGGTATATAAAAATCTGGGTAATACAAGCTGGAAAAAATATGGGGTAACGGTAATCAATGAACAAACCGCCTACCGGGTACCGGGGAATAGTCATACGGCGAGACAAGGTTCTACTGAACTGGAATATGCTGTTCTCACGGGTGACAGTTCGTGGAAAGAAAATGCGATCCGTCAGTTGAACTGGGCAACTTATATGGTAGATAACGACGGCAAGAACCGGTTTCCAACGGATGAAAATTGGTTAACCGACGGATATGGCGATTATGTTCGGCATTATCTGCGGGCCATGCGTGCTTTTCCGGAGCTGGCGCCGTCAGATGAAAACCATATTCTTTCTTCCACCGACGTGATTCAACAGGCGGACTATTTTCCACTTGTGAATAAAACAATTGACTGGGACATCAAAGAAATGGATCCGAAAAAAATAATATTATACTACCGGTGTTTTTCGGATACCGGAACGGAATATATTCGGTTGATTAAAAAACCCGGACAGATACGGTTAAATGAAAAGTCAATGGCTGAAGCCAAAGCCGGCAACGAGGGATATCGGTGGACGGATATGAAAACAGGCGGTCTCCTCGAAATTTCAAGAAAGAATGGGAACCGCGTTGTCATTAGCTTTTGATATAGTTTAGAAACAAAAAAATTCCCTGATGAAAAGTTCAAACGATAGCAATCACCGGTCCGTATTGCAGGGAATTGCCCGAAGCGCGATGATCGAGAAAGGATTTGCAATTAATTTTCCTGCGGGGGCATTGGAGGCACTGCAGGGAATGACGCCAACCCCGGTAAAAATTTCCGGATCATTGCGTGATCTGCGCAGTCTGGCCTGGTGCTCCATAGACAATGATAGTTCGGAAGATCTGGACCAGCTTTCTGTTGCCGAAGCGTTGACTTCGGGCGCCATAAAAATTCTGGTTGCCATTGCCGATGTGGATGCACTTGTAAATAAACAATCGTCTTTTGAGGCACATGCCAAACAAAACACGACTTCCGTTTATACCAGTGCAGTGATATTTCCGATGCTTCCGGAAAAACTATCGACCGATCTCAGCTCGCTCAAATTTGGTGCAGACCGTTTAGCGATGGTCGTGGAATGTATTATTGCTGAAGATGGTTCTTTGCAAAGCGCAGAGATCTATCCTGCAGCTGTTCATAATAAAGCAAAGCTTGCCTATAATAGCTTGGGAGCTTGGCTGGAACAGGAAGGCGACAAACCGAAAGCCATCGGATTAGTCGAAGGGTTGGAAGAAAATCTGAAGCTTCAGAACCGAATTGCAAAAAAAATGAAATCGCTGCGCTACCTGAACGGGGCACTTTATTTAGAGACTATCGAAGCACGTCCGGTGTTCGAAGGCGATGAGGTTCGTAATCTGGAAGAGGAAAAATCGAATGTTGCTAAAGACATTATTCAGGAATTTATGATTGCCGCGAACGGCACGACGGCGCGTTTTCTCGGTGCTAAAAACCTACCCTCCCTGAGAAGAATTGTGCGTGTTCCCAAACGCTGGGACCGGATTGTCGCGCTGGCTGCGGAATGGAAATTCGTTCTCCCGCCCCAGCCGGACGCTAAAGCCCTGGATGAATTTTTACATATCGTAAAATCGGGCGATCCAACACGCTTTCCCGATCTTTCGCTGAGTGTAATCAAACTGCTGGGTGCCGGGGAATATGTGGTTGAACTTCCTGGCGGAGAAGCAGCGGGACATTTTGGACTGGCTGTAAAAGACTATACCCATTCCACGGCGCCCAATCGCCGATATCCTGATCTAATTACCCAGAGATTATTGAAAGCGGCGCTTTCAGGCAGTCCGCCGCCCTACACAATCGATGAACTTCAATCCCTCGCCAGTTATTGCACGGCGATGACCGATCAGGCTAAAAAAGTAGAACGGCAGGTTGAAAAGTCCACGGCTGCCTTATTACTGGGTTCGAGAATCGGCGAACAATTTGATGGGATCATCACCGGAGCGTCGGATAAAGGGACCTGGTTGCGTATTTTTAATCCGTCGGTAGAAGGCAAGCTAGTGAATGGTTTTGAAGGGATGGATGTTGGTGACCGAATACGGGTCGAATTAACCCGCACAGATGTTGATCGCGGCTTTATAGACTTTAAAAAAGTGAAATGATACCCACCTGTTATGACAAAGAATTCTCATATGAGATGATTTCAAAAAGGGTCCAAAAGGACTGACTCGCATTTATAAGTTCAAGGAGAATCTACTTCTTCAACATATTCTTAAAAATACAATGCATCCCACGGGATGCATTTTTTATTCGTCCTCCGTCGTAAATAAAAATTCAATTATAAAGTCTACTAAAATTATAGACTTTATAATTTTATATATATATATTTGCATTCTGAAAGGAAAATAATTTCACCTGCCATATTACTGAACTCTCTTAACCGGAAGGCTGTAGCCCAATCTCCGGACGGGGGGAGTCGTATGACAAAAATTAAAGATTAAAAACTAAAACTCTCTACATGAGGAAAATTACCAGGTTCCCGTTGCTGCTGTTGATGATATTCATATCCGGCGGACTATGGGCGCAAACATCCGTGGTAAACGGAAAAATTTTAGATGAAAATGGCAAACCGCTTTCGTTCGCCAGTATTACCGAAAAAAATAATCATACCGGGGTTACGGCCGACTCCTCTGGGAATTTTGAAATTCAGGTTCAGCCGGGGGCCGAACTCCTTATCACGGCAGTCGGTTATGAAACCGTACAAATAACCGTCGGCACTCGTCGTTCCCTGACAGTTTCTTTAAAATCAACCGACAAATTGCAGGAAGTAGTGGTGACTGCACTCGGACTAAAAAGAACAAAAAATTCTCTGGCTTATGCCGCTCAGCAAATCAGCGGTGAACAGTTGAATACGACCCCAAATACCAACTTCATCAATGGACTTTCCGGAAAAATTGCCGGTCTGCAGATTACCTCCAGCAATGCATTGGGCGGAAGCGACAATGTCATTTTACGGGGATTCAAATCGCTCACGCAGACAAACCAGGCACTTTTTGTTGTAGACGGAATTCCGTTTGACAATACTACGCAGAATGAAAGCGGGTACGACCTGGGCAATGTCGTTTCCGATATCAATCCCGAAGACATCGAATCATTAACTGTTTTAAAGGGCGCTGCGGCATCTGCCTTATATGGTTCAAGAGCGTCCAACGGCGTAATTGAAATCAGCACAAAAAAATGGAAAAAGAATACTCCAGGCCTTGGCATAACAGTCAATGAAAATCTGACAGTCGGTTCGGTAGATAATTCCACGCTGCCGAAATATCAAACACAATATGGTCAGGGTTACGGTAGTGCCGGTGCTACCTCGCCGGATGGTTTCTTTTATTATCAGCCGGCCGTGGGCAGCAATGGGCAAAATGTAAGTATTGTAGAAACAGATGAGGATCAGGTTTGGGGTTCTGCGTACAACAAAAATTTATTGGTTTATAATTGGAACGCTTTTTCGCCCGGGAATGCCAGCTATGGAAAAGCAACGCCGTGGGCACCGGCAGCACATCACACTGCCAATAATTTTTTTGCAACACCGTTTACCAACAAATCAAGTATTAATCTGGTGGGTGGAAGTGACAAAGGAAGTTTTACCGCCGGTTATTCCAACAGTTATGATGGCGGTCTGTTACCGAACAGTAATATAAAAAAAAATCTGCTTAATTTTTCGGCCAACTATCAGGTCACAGACCGGTTCACGCTGGGTGGTTCGATCTATTATGTGAATGAAACCGGATTGAACCGGAATAGCTACGACTTTCGGGCGGTGCAAAGTACCATGCGGGATTTCCGCCAGTGGTGGCCGACCAATGTGGATATAGAAGAACAAAAGGCCGACTATTTCCGGTCGCGTACCAACAATGCCTGGAATATTCTCGGTGGCTATGAAACAGCGGCGCCCGGAAATCTGCCGAAAGCGGCTTACCATAATAACGCCTATTGGACGGCTTATGAAAATTACAACAACGACAGCCGGCAACGTTATTTTGGAAACATCAACGCAAATTTTAAGATCACTGATTTTCTGACTCTTACCGGACGCGTTGCTAAAGACTATTATGATCAGACATTTGAAACGCGGGTGGCTGTTGGCAGTTATCAAACCTCCTCTTATTCCAGTTTCTTGGGTTCTTATGGTGAAACCAATTATGATCTGCTGTTAAATTTTAATAAGGACCTGTCTAAAGATATTAATCTGAAAGCTTTACTGGGAACCAATATCCGACAGGACGTATATACTTCCACTTATTCTTCCACCAATGGCGGCCTTGTGATTCCGCGGTTTTATGCTTTGTCGAATTCTGTAAATACCCCGGCGGCACCGCTTGAAACCGATATTCAAAAGCAGGTAAATGGAGTTTTCGCAGGTGCAACCATCAGCTATAAACAGCTGATCACCATTGACGCAACGCTGCGCCGTGACGCTTCTTCCACTTTGCCAAAAGGAAATAATGCCTTTTACTATCCGGCCGTATCCGGCAATTTTATCTTCTCAAAGCTGCTGACAAACTGGACCTGGTTGTCTTATGCCAAACTGCGGGCCAACTATGCGGAGGTGGGTGGGGATGCACCTGCTTACAGTCTGCAGAACACGTATACACCCACCACACCATTGAATGGGCAAACAATATTTGCCTATACATCCACCAATAATAACCCCAATCTCCTGCCGGAAAAAAACAGAACCTATGAGTTTGGTCTGGAAGCTTATATTCTTAAAAATCGTTTGGGAATTGACTTCACCTACTACCATTCTGAGTTGATTAACCAGATCACACCCATTTCCCCGTCAACGGCCACAGGATTTACCAATTTTTATGTGAATGGTGGCAGTATACAGAATCAGGGCGTGGAAATAGTTATCAATGCAGTTCCGGTAAAGACGCGGTATTTCGAATGGGATATCACCGTGAACTGGAGTAAGAACCAAAATAAAGTATTGTCGTTGTATAATAACCAGCCGTCCTACACAATTGCCTCCTTGCAAAATTCGATCCAGCTGGTGGCTGAAGTAGGTAAGCCATACGGTGTGATCAGAGGTACAGACTATCAGTATTTGAATGGATCGGTACTCATTGGTTCAGACGGTTATCCGGTGAAGTCGACCAATTCCAAATCTGATATTGGTAATATTAATCCGGATTGGTATGGAGGTATTAATAATAGTTTCCGGTATAAGAATTTGACATTTAGTTTTCTGATAGATATAAAACAGGGCGGAGATGTGTATTCGCTGGATATGGACTATGCTACCTGGTCGGGCGTTATTCCGGAAACGGCTGGAAAAAACAGTTCCGGAAATCCCATCAGAAATCCATTGAGTCAGGGTGGAGGTGTTGTAATGAACGGAGTTACTGCAGATGGAAAACCAAATACGATCCTGGTGGATGCATACGATATCAATCTGGATGGAAGCAAATTTCCCTTTGGTTCTGTAAATAGTCAGGCTGCGAAATCTTTTGTCTATGATGCGAGTTATATCAAGTTGCGGGAACTGGCGTTCACCTATTCACTACCGGTTAGCATTTTTGGGAAAGCATCTTTCGTGAAAGGTCTTGATGTATCGCTGACCGGAAGAAATCTTTGGATCATTCATAAAAATCTGCCGTATTCAGATCCCGAACAGGGTCAGGCTTCCACCACGTTAAGTTCCACTGCACCGATCGTTTACAATGCCAATGCCGGCACAGGCTATCAGACCGGAGCGTATCCAAGTGTGCGGCAATTGGGTTTTAACGTGAAGTTTAAATTTTAAATCTACTAACATGAAAAAAATCTCAATAGCGACTATTTTATTTTCCATCTTTTCTTTTTCGTGCACAAAAAATATCACGGACCAGAACGTGAATCCCAAAGCACCTGTGATCGCCCCGTCGGCTTCCGTGTTCCTGGCAGGAGAAAAGGGATTGGTGGATGTATACACGAGTGATTTTTGGGGTACTGCTCCTTTCCGGGTTGTCGCACAGGTGTGGACCCAGAATACATTTAACAATGAGGCGCATTATCAATTCGCAACAAATAATTCTCCCGGGGGATGGTGGAACGGAATTTATAATAATGCGTTGCATAATCTCGATCAGGCAAAAACGCTCTATGCCAATGATGTGGCAGATAGTACCATTTTGCACAATGATTTATTCATTACCGATATTTTGGAAGTATATGCCTTTAGTCTTTTAGTAAATACTTATGGCAACGTGCCATATGCACAGGCATTGAACAGAACCATTCCTTTTCCAGCCTATGACGATGCAAAGAAAATAGAATATGATCTGATCGCCAGACTGGATGCGGCTATTGCCGGACTTGACCCAGCGTCGGGATCTCTGGGAAATGCCGATGTGATTTATCAGGGCAACGTAGCGCAGTGGAAAAAATTTGCCGCCTCCCTGAAATTAAAATTGGCCCTGCTGATTGCCGATACTGATCCGGCAACAGCTGCCACGAAAGTGCAGGAAGCTCTTAGCAGCGGCGTGTTTCAGTCGAACGCAGACAATGCAACATTTCCCTATAGTTCAAATGCCGTCGTGAATTCAAATCCGATATGGCAGGATCTGATCAATGCTGCAGGCTTACATTATTACAGTCCGGCTGAATATTTTGTCAACACACTCCTGTCATTGAATGATCCACGGCTTCCGTTGTTCTTTACAAAAGATGTGAATGGAAATTATTCAGGGGGAATTGCTGGTGCAGGAAATTCTTCCACCACGCTTTCCAGCTTTTCAGCGCAATGGCTGGGTGCAAGCTTTCCTGGCAACTTATTGGATAACTCGGAAGTTCAGTTTTTGCTCGCCGAAGCAGTTGAAAGAGGCTTAGCCGCGGGTGGAACCGCTGAGGTGTTCTATGATAGTGCGATTAGTTCTTCCATACTGTATTGGGGTGGCAGTTATGGTGATGTGTTGAGTTATCTCGCACAGCCATCGGTAGCCTATGCGAGCGCAACCGGCCCATGGCGTCAGAAAATCGGATACCAGAAATGGATCGCGTTTGCCAATAGAAATTGGGATTCGTGGACGGAGATCAGAAGGCTTGGATATCCGGATTTGGATACGGTCAATCCACCGGTAGGTGCGCAGGGAAGTTTACCTTTACGATTTTATTATCCACCCGCTGAACAAACTTCCAATGCGGTCAACTGGGCAGCTGCCGTGGCCACTTTACCGGGGGGACAGGATTTGGTTTCAGCTAAACTATTTTGGGAAAATTAATTTTATCTAATAAATCATATGGGAATTAAACAGTTCATCCAAAAAATAATAATTACGCTTTCTATTCGTCCGATCGGGAAAAAAATTGTCTGGCCTTTTATATTCTCTTTTCTATTTATTTCTGCGACTGCCTTTTCTCAACAGCCTGCAGGTGCAGCAAAAGAATATTTTGCGATTGAAAGCTATTATCGCATCAAATGGGGACATGCCGCCGAATTCATCAGTCTCTGGAAACAAAATCACTACCCTTTGCTGAAGAAGGCGCTCGAAAAGGGTGATGTGATTAGCATCACGGCATCGGAACCGAAATTTCACAGCGGGGAAGAAACGCGTTGGGATTTCAGAGTGACGGTAGTATTTAAGACGGTAAACCTTGCATTTGACGAAACACTGGTGGAACCCTATAAAAAGATATTGTATCCCGATCAGGAGACTTATAAAAAAGCGGAGCAATACCGGTTTGAACTTCTGCTGGCGCATTGGGATATTGAAACCGGAAACGACCCATTGCCCTAAAAGAAAAAAGGAATGGCCGCTTCTGAAGAGATATTTTTTTTGTCACCTGAAAATGGCCGGCATTTCCGTCCCAGGCGGCTATCTGATTTATATCCGGCGTGCCCAAGGAAGAATGTGCATTGAATAATAAAAGTTGTCGGCGGACGGCAAGAGCCGGCACGGTGTTTAATTCGCCGATTCGCAGGATACCGGGAACTTCCAGTTTGATCATACTGGTATCGGTGCGGGGGTCAAAATGGTTTCCGTCCAATACGATTTTATTCGGATCATCCGTATTCACCGATAAAAATAAGGCCGTGATTTCCGTATTGCCGAAGAAGGCGTACAGGTTGATGGTGTGTGACAAATCATTGCTTTGCTGAATGCAGGCGATGATAGTGAACAGATCCCGTATCTGCTCCTGCCGCGCGGTTAAATTAAACGTTGTGAAGTATTTTGCTTTTTGATCCCTTCTGGTTTTGGTTGAATCCTCCAGTGCATGTTCTCCCTGTGAGAAAAGATCGGGCGCCAGAATATTGCATTGCTGATCCAGCAATTTCCGGATCAGAGAGTCAGGTTCTGTGTTGCCCTTTGTAATCCATTCATTTTTACCCTTGTCGCTGTCAGCTGTAAAATTTGTTTGTCTGAATTTGGTTGGCTCGTCGTCATGAAGCAGCCATTGTCCAAACCATTCATAAGCGGCCTCACTGCTTGCTTTGTTATAATTGTGTTTATAATTAAAATGGCCATGGGCAGAGAGGATTGGGGGAAACGGACCGGTTTCTGGTTGCCGGTAAATATTAGCCGCAAGAAAAAAACCGGGATAGGTTTCAATCGTTACTGTTTCGACGATATAATCGCCGTGATCTATTTTATGGAAATAGCGGGGGTTGAGTGGATTTTTTTCTGGCATGGGCCAGAGGCCGGCGCTGACCAGTATTTGATCCCGGAGAAATAATTTTCTTTCTTCCCATTGCGACCGGTTGAGATACACCGGCATATTAAACGTTGAGTTCGTCTCTTTCATCGTCAACAGGCGCTCTTGCCGGAAGGTCACATTGCGGTCTGCCAGTGTGTAATCATCGTATATCTGTGTCAACGAACTGTATGAGCATCTGGAAGTTTATCCAAATCATTTTTGGGCAAACTCCAAGAGCTGTATTCTTTGGCCGGTTTATTTTGCTGCCTGGCCGTTTGCTGGTTGAACGTATGGCAACCACTAGAAATAAAAATACCGACAACAGAATCCATGTATATCTAACCATAAAAATCTTATTCCAATTCCAGTTCAATCACCGGGATATCAAAATCAGGTTTCTTTTCCGGGAGTTCAACCAGGAGGTCACCTGAATTGACATCGGACGGTTTCAATTTCAATTCTGAATTGTCGTGCAGAAACTGCGCATATTTCACTTTACCCTTATAGCCGGGTAGTGTCAGTGTGCCGGATGGATAATTGTACAGATGAACATATAAATGTTTGCCCGGCTGATTGTAGGTGAGTTTGGTATTTGTCGGAATCTTAAATTCCCGGGGTGCATACGTGCATCCATAGATGGATTTATCGTTGGAATGCATCCAGTGGTGCAGGCTATCCAATGCCAGTGAGGCCCTGCTGTCAAATTCGCCGCGGGCAGTGGGGCCCACATTTAGCAGTAGGTTTCCGCCGTTGCTCACCGAAGTAATTAATAAATCCAGTAATTCCCGGTGGGTTTTCCATGAATTCTCATCGCGGTAATAACCCCAGGAACCTGAAAATGTCTGGCAGGTTTCCCACACTTTTCCTCTGTATTTTTCCAACTCTTCGGTACTGACCTGCTCGGGGGTTTCGAAATCGGTTCCATCGGCATAATCATCCAAATCGAGGCGATTGTCTACAATGATACCCGGCTGCAATTTTCGGATCTGTTTTATTAAATCAACAGATGCCCAGTCATCCTTTCCCTTACCATATTTGCCGGGGAATGAAAAATCGAGCCAGAGAATATCTATTTTACCATATTTCGTCAATAATTCAGTTACCTCGTTGTATAGATATTTCCGGTATATAGACATATCTCTGCCTTTATTTAATCGTGCATACGCTGTATCACTATCTACCAGCGGTCTTTGCGGGTGGTGCTGATCAATTGTATATTGCGGGTGGTGCCAGTCGATCAACGAATAATAAAAGCCCACCTTAATTCCCTCGGCACGGAACGCTTCTACAAATTCTTTTACCAGATCCCTTTTCGCGGGCGTGTTAGTTGCTTTGTAATCGGTGAACTGGCTGTCGAATAAATTAAATCCCTCATGATGTTTGGTAGTCAGCACGGCATACCGCATGCCGGCGG
>JAYWCS010000397.1:0-2333 GCA_043780315.1 Bacteroidota bacterium
CTCACCCATGGCCAAACCATACTCTCAAACCCCGGCAAAAGCAATGATGACCTTGCTGCGATAGATGTGATACAAAAATTGGGTGCAACAATTGAATATGCCGAAAATGGCGATCTGATCATTACTTCAAAAGGGATCTATCCGAAGAATAATGAAGTAAACTGTGGCGAAAGTGGATTAGGTATCAGAATGTTCACCCCCATAACAGCCCTAAGCGATCAGACGATTACCCTAACCGGAACCGGTAGCCTGCTTACCCGCCCCATGGACTTTTTTGACGAGATACTCCCCAAACTGGGCGTTAAGGTCAAATCCAACGAGGGAAAATTACCATTGCAGATCCGGGGTCCGATACAACCCGCCAATATTGAGGTGGATGGCTCGCTCAGTTCCCAGTTCTTAACAGGTTTACTGATGGCCTACGGTGCAGCCGGAGCAAATGATGTGACCATCACCGTAAAAGACTTAAAAAGTAAACCCTATATAGACCTTACCCTCCAGGTAATGAAACAGTTTGGCTGGGAAGTGGTAAGTGAGAATCATGAAAGATTTATTTTTTCAAATTCCAAAATCCCAAAATCCCAAAATTCCAAAATCCATTACTCTGTGGAAGGTGATTGGAGTGGAGCCGCCTTCTTACTGGTTGCCGGAGCAATCGCCGGCCCCATCACAGTACAAGGCCTTGATGTATATTCCACCCAGGCAGATAAAGCCATCTTACAAGCCTTATCCGATTGCGGGTGTCAATTATCCATTCAGTCCGGTCAGATAGAGATCGGCCCACTGCCGTTGAAAGCCTTTCATTTCAATGCCAATGATTGTCCGGATCTTTTCCCGCCCTTAGTGGCTTTAGCTGCTTATTGCCACGGAACCACCGTAATTGAGGGTGTTAAACGCCTTACCCATAAAGAAAGTAACCGATCCCTCACATTACAGCAGGAGTTTGCTAAATTGGGCATTGAAATCGATCTGCAGGATGATCTGATGCTGGTAAAAGGCGGAACCGGTGTAAAAGGAGCCACAACCCATTCACACCACGACCACCGCATTGCGATGGCCTGTGCTGTTGCCGCGCTAAAGGCAGAAGGGCAAGTGGTGATAGAAGAAGCCGAAGCCATCAACAAATCCTACCCCGATTTCTACGAGCACCTGGAAAAGCTGGGTGCTGCGATATCCAAGTAAACCAATAAACCCATAAACCTTGAACTCATTCGGACGCATATTCCGCATTCATATTTTCGGCGAATCGCATGGCGAATGTGCCGGACTTACCATTGATGGTTGTCCCGCAGGCTTGCCTTTGGCCGTAGAAGACTTTCTGGAAGACATCGAACGCAGAAAAGGGGGTGTTCAGAAAGGCACCACCCCCCGTAAGGAAGATGATATTCCCATTTTCAAAAGTGGCTTGTTTAACGGCCATACAACCGGCGCACCCATTACGATCCTTTTTGAAAACAAGAATACCCGTAGCGGAGATTATGAGAAGCAGAGATCAGTACCTCGCCCCGGCCATGCTGATTTTACCGCCCACGCCAAATACGGCGGTTTTGAAGATTTCAGAGGAGGAGGCCATTTCAGCGGCAGGTTAACCGTTTGCCTGGTAGCCGCCGGAGTAATCGCTAAGAAACTTTTAAAAGGGATAGAAATTAGGTCTACTATATTGGAGATAGGGGGCGAGACGGATATTGAGAAAGGACTGGATAAAGCCATCGAAGCCAAAGACAGTATCGGCGGGATCGTTGAATGCCGGGTTAACGGGTTGCCTGTTGGTTTGGGAGAACATTTCTTCGACTCGGCTGAATCTTTGCTGGCTCATGCCGTATTCGCTATTCCCGCCATTAAAGGCGTTGAATTCGGGGCCGGATTTGCCGGGGCGAAGATGTTTGGAGTAGAGCACAACGACCCGATACTGGATGGTAGCGGTAAAACCAGCACTAACCATGCCGGTGGAATTGTGGGTGGTATAACAAATGGTAATGAACTGGTTTACAGAATAGTTGTAAAGCCTACTTCATCAACTCCTAAAGAACAAAATACCTGGAATTGGGATACTAACGCTATGGAAGCCTTCTCAGTAAAAGGCCGCCACGACCTTTGTATCGCACTCAGGGTGCCGGTGGTATTGGAAGCGGTTACAGCCATGGTGCTGGCCGACCTGATGCTACTGGCCCAGAAAATAAAGCCTGTATTATCGTGAGGGTTGAGACGCAGTCATGAGTTCTCGCTTATCACTCACGACTGCACATCTCACGATTCACGAACTTCGATCATCCTATAAAGAAAAAAACCATGGAATCAGATTTCATATACCATGTTACTACCCGCCAGCAATG
>JAYWCS010000398.1:0-2105 GCA_043780315.1 Bacteroidota bacterium
TTGATCGCTTTTTTTACAGTTGCTTTTTTCTTAACGATTTTTTTTACAATCTTTTTGGCTGCTTTTTTCGGCATCACTTTCTTCGTTGTAATTTTCTTAGAGAATTTTTTTACGATCGCTTTCTTTGAAACGCTGACAGCCTTTTTTGTTATTTTGATTGCTTTTTTAGCTGTCTTCTTAACGGCTTTCATTTCATCCACTGCAAAATCGTGCACTTTTGTTTTAGCTGAAGAAAAGCTATCACCGGCGGCATCCATTAAATGATTCTTTCCGGCAATCAAGTCATCTTTTATGTGAGAGACTTTCTCCTCCAGTCGCTCAAACAGTGTTTTCTGAACTGGTTCTGCTTCGGGCTTTTTATCATTTTCCATAATATATTTTTTTCAATAAATATACTATTTAATTTGAACGCGGATACATGGGACATATACAAATAGCCTTTGTATATTTAATTATGGTTACCCTCACTCGTATTGGATTAATCCGGGAAACGAAGATTCCGGCAGATAACCGCGTGGCGCTCATTCCGTCCCAGTGTAAATGGTTGCAGAAAACCTTTCCTTCCCTAAAAATATTTGCACAGCCCTCCGCTATCCGTAGTTATACCGATAAGGAATATGAAATGGCGGGTGTGACGCTGCAGGAGGACCTGTCGGATTGTGATTATTTATTTGGGATCAAAGAGATTAAAATCGACCAGCTGATTCCCCATAAAAAGTATCTTTTTTTCTCCCATACCCGCAAATTGCAACCCGATAACCGGGATCTTTTTCGGAACCTCCTCCAAAAAAAAATTACCCTGATCGACTATGAATGTCTGGAGCACGAAGACGGTCAGCGTATTCTCGGTTTTGGTTTTTTTGCCGGCATCGTCGGAGCCCACAATGGGATCATGGCTTACGGTAACCGCACCGGGTCGTATACTCTTCCGCGGGTCTATCAGCAACAAAATTTCCGGCAGCTGATACATGGATATTTCGGCGTGAAACTGCCCAATATTAAAGTAGCGATTACCGGGTCCGGACGCGTAGCGCACGGACTGCTGGAGGTCATGAATCTGCTGGGGGTTATTGAAGTAGAACCGGAAGAATATCTGGCCCGCAATTTTACGTATCCGGTTTTTGTACAGCTGAAGGGCGCTTTACTCTATAGGCATCAACAAGATGGTTCCTACCACCGGGAGGCGTTTCATAAAAACCCGGAGCTATTTGATTGTTTATTTAAACCATACACGGAGAATTCTGATATTCTCCTGAATGGTATTTACTGGGATCCGCGTATGCCGCGTTTATTTGAGTGGGCCGACGTATTGTCCGATCAGTTTCGAATACAAACCATCGCCGACATTACCGACGATAAAAATGGATCCGTCCCTTGCAATATCGACGATGGCATCATGGAAGAACCGGTGTATGGCGCCCATAAAATAACGCATCAACGAACGAAACCCTATTTGCCCGGTTCCATCGACGTCATGGCCGTCGGTAATCTGCCCAATGAACTGCCGCGCGATGCCTCTCGTTATTTTGGGGAACAACTCATCAAATATATTCTGGAAGATTTATTCAAAGGAGGCACCCCCGTGATTACACGCGCCACAATCATCGAAGAGGGTGTCTTGACCCCGGCTTTTGATTATATGAATGATTACGCTTCCTGATAAACACCGTGATTCAGGTGCTGAATGCCCTTTCTTCGTAGTAGTCTTTCATCAATTCCATAAAAGCCGCACTGTATTTTCCTGTAGACTCTTTGATTACCAGTTCATTTCGCAGGACGGAGGCTACTTTTTGATAGTTGAATAACAAGATGCTCCGGAAGGGAGGATGGGCGTGCGTTTGACGGATTATCATTTTTTCCTGTAGATGAAATCCGTTCAGGGCGGCGAGATTTTCAAAATAGTCCGTCCGGTGAAAGGGCAATAGTATACTAAAGCTGCCCGACTGTTTTAATGATGCTCGAATTGACCGGATCAGTTCTTCCAAAGAAAGTGTCTCGCTGTGTTTGGACTCGTTTTTTTTCTGTTGGGGTGAACGGAGGTCAGATTCGAAAAAAGGCGGATTACTAATAATGAAATCATACCCCTGTGGAAAGGTAAATTCCCG
>JAYWCS010000399.1:0-3400 GCA_043780315.1 Bacteroidota bacterium
TAAGAAATTCCCGGAATTGGAACGAAATGGATTTCCAGATCCCAGTGTTTGAAAAAAATAAAAACAGGTGACCAATAACGACAAGATTAAAAAGAAAAGGATGTATTGATTTTTCAATATGCGCGACCCGGAGGGTGTTTTGGGGACAGTTTGCATAGTGTATTAAATTGACGAGCGGATGTTACCGTCCGTTGAAGGGAAAACGCGATATGGGACTCTTTATTTTAACCCGATCGGACTAAAAAGAGATTTTTTTATACCAATTGATCAATCCGTTCGTAGATGCGTCGTGGCCGCTCGTTTCATCGCCATTTTTTAGTTCCGGTAGAATTTTTCCGGCGAGTTCTTTGCCGAGCTCGACTCCCCATTGATCAAACGAAAAAATATTCCAGATCACTCCCTGGACAAAAATTTTATGTTCATAGAGTGCGATGAGCTGGCCCAGGGAATAGGGCGTAATGGCTTTAATAAAAAAAGAATTTGTCGGCCGGTTGCCGCTGAAAAATTTAAAAGGGATCAGAGCTGGCTTGGTGTTGGCGGAGATCAATTCATCCGGTGTGCGCCCATTCATCAGGGCCTCGGTTTGGGCAAAAAAGTTTGATAGTAGTTTGGCGTGGTGGTCGCCAAGCGGATTATGACTGATGACAGGAGCTATAAAATCGCAGGGGATCAAGACTGTTCCCTGATGAATCAGCTGATAAAAAGCATGTTGCCCGTTCGTTCCGGGCTCACCCCAAACCACCGGCCCTGTAGAATAGGTGACTGGCACCCCGTTGCGGTCGACCGATTTCCCATTGCTCTCCATATTTCCCTGTTGAAAATAAGCGGCAAAACGATGCATGTACTGATCGTAGGCCAGAATCGCTTCAGTTTGGGAACCAAAGAAATTCCGGTACCAGATGCCCAACAGGGCCATAATCACCGGTATATTTTTTTCGAATGGTGTAGTCCTGAAATGTTTGTCCGAGGCGTGGGCGCCCTGCAATAATTCTTCAAAACGATTGTACCCGATCATCAGTACAATCGAAAGACCGATGGCGCTCCATAATGAATACCGACCACCTACCCAATCCCAGAAGACAAACATATTCGACCGGTCGATACCAAACTTCACAACCGCTTCCTCATTGGTGGATAGGGCAACAAAATGTTTGGCAATATGGTTTTCATCGTGCGCAGATTTTAAAAACCATTCCCGGGCACTAAAGGCATTGGTCATGGTTTCCTGGGTGGTAAAAGTTTTGGATGCAATCAAAAACAAGGTCTCTTCCGGATTAATGAGTTTAAGTGTTTCTACCAGCTGGGTGGCGTCTACATTAGAAATAAAATAGGCCTGCATGCCCTCAATCCAATAGTGTTTTAACGCTTCGGTAACCATCACGGGTCCCAGGTCACTTCCGCCAATTCCGATATTTACAATATAGCGGATCGGTTTTCCTGAATATCCCCGCCATTCTCCGGAATGAATTTTCTGACTGAAGGTTTTCATATGATCCAGTACCGAGAAAACTTCGGGCATCACATCTTTACCATCTGCATAAACGGGTTCGCCGGAAAGGTTACGCAGTGCGGTATGTAGCACAGAACGATCTTCGGTCTCATTGATTTTTTCGCCGGAAAACATGGCCGAAATCGCTTCCCCTACTTTGGATTCATGGGCGAGCTCGAATAAGTGGGAAAGTGTTTCTGCATTAATCAGATTCTTAGAAAAGTCGAACAATATATCCCCAAAAACCAGTGAATATCGGTTGAATCTTTCATGATCCTCACTAAAAAGCGTTCTCATCTGGATACTTTTCAATATCTGCTGATCTGCCTGCAGTTTTTTCCATGCTGCCGTTTCTACCGGGGATATATTTGGAAACATAAAGTACTACGCTTTTTATTTAGTATCAAATTTACGATTTGAAATGTTGGATTCAGATCAGATTAATTTGTTAATTTGAAATTGACAGACTACGCCGTCAAAACCAGTACTACTCATGGCGAGAGGGCGTTTGTTTACCGTTAATGGATGCGCCCGGGGATTGAAGCCGGTTGATTAACAGGCCAAAAAAAATTTCCAGCGGCACCGATACGAGATAACAAATGGCCAGCATGGGTACGAGCAGAACGGCCGTATAGGGCAGGTGGATGGCATTCGTGAAGGCCAGCACCAGATTAATCACCAAAAAATGGATCAGAAAAAGTGAATACGAGATGGAGGCAGTAAAAAGAATCCAGCGGTTCAACCAGCCGATTTGGAAAGCATAAATCAATAAACATAAAGAAGTGTAACCAAAGAAAGCCGGTACGTCGTTCAATTGTTTTCCAAAATCCCCCCCATATAAAGCCATCAGGCCATATAAGCTGAGACCGGCGATCGTGATCAGCAACAAATTCATTTTGCTGATTTGCCAAAATCTGAAATTTTTTAACTGAAAACGTTCAGCACAATACATTCCGAGTATAAATTCCCAGAGAAACTGCAGGAAAAAACTGTTCCATATTCTCAATCCCTCGAGGTGCAGCAAAACGATGCCCAGTGCCCATCCCAGGCTGATCGCCAGACCGACGGCCAATATCTTTCCCCCGGGGAATCGTTCCCGGAGCCAGATGATCAGTGGAAAAAACAGATAGAATTGAATAATGGTAGAAATAAACCAAAGCTGGTAACCATAGCTGCCCTCAATATTTTCATCAAACATTTTGTATAAAAAAACATGTCCGAAAACAGCATACCAGCTATTGGCATATATCGGAATTAGAATTGAAATCAGGGCGCTTGCAAGAACAATGATAATGTAAGGGATATAAATCTTGGAGAATCGTTTTTTGAAGAAGGGAACTGATTTTAATGGTTTTTTAAGGTGGGAAAGGTATAAACCGAAACCCGAGGCAAAAATAAAGGGATGGATACCCGTTCCACCAAAATTAATGAGCCGGGCAAAAAGCGGACCGTAGTGGATGCCCTGAAAAAAATGGAAAATAACGATCGATAGGATGGAATATCCTTTAAGGAAATCGACTGCTTCTATTTTATTATTCGGTTGCAAGGATTTATAACTTTTTATTTCAAACCTAATGCTAATCACGGGGTTCTGCAAGACAGTGGATGCTGTATCTCCGATTGCATTTTACCATTTCTGCAGGAGGCTGCAAAACGTCTCTACCATCCCGGGATGCACATCCAGATGTGTGACGATTCGCAATCGTTGAGGGGTGACCGTCAGTAAAAGTATTTTTTGTTCCCGCATATAAGCCAGAAAATTTTTCGGATCCTCCCCTTCCTGCAACTCGAAAATAACGAGATTGGTTTCAACCGGGAGTACCATTTTTACTTTGGGATGATGCATTAACGCCTCTCCGACGATGCGTGCATGCTGGTGGTCGGAGGCAAGCCGGGCAACATGATTTTCCA
>JAYWCS010000400.1:0-5205 GCA_043780315.1 Bacteroidota bacterium
CATCCAAATACAAGGACGATCCGGAGATTGCGAAAAAAAATCTCAGTAAAACAGAATAGGATATTATGGATTATGTTGGTGAACATTTGATGCCCGGAAAGCTGGGTCAGTTCTTTGTGGTACTCTCTTTTGCCGGTTCGCTGATTGCAACAATCGCTTATTTTAAAACGACTCGTGCGAAATCTGTTCCTGAAGCAGATTCTTGGAAAAGAATGGCACGTTTTGCCTTTCTTCTCAATACCCTTTCTGTTTTCATTGTTTTTGCAACAATTTTCTACATCATAAAGCGTCATTATTTTGAATACAATTTTGCATGGGAGCATTCCAGCAGAAATCTGGATCCGAAATATATGCTCAGTTGTATTTGGGAGGCGCAGGAAGGAAGTTTTTTATTATGGATGATGTGGAATGGTGTGCTGGGAACCATTCTGATGTTCAGGGTCAGACAATGGGAAGCGCCGCTGCTCACGATTATCAGTCTGGCGCAGTTTTGCCTGACCACAATGATCCTCGGCGTTTATGTATTTTCCTTTCAGATCGGTCATAGTCCGTTTATGCTGGTGCGCCAGTTATTTCAGGAGGCACCGATATTTCAACGGGCCGATTATCTATCGATTCCGCAGATGCAGGATGGCCAAAGTCTCAATGCTCTTTTACAGAATTACTGGATGGTTATTCATCCGCCGATTTTATTTCTTGGATTTTCTTCTACGCTCATACCTTTTGCCTTTGCGATTACGGGATTGTGGAAGAAAGAATATGGATCCTGGACGAAGACGGCCATGCCGTGGACCTCATTCAGCTGCTGTATATTGGGGACCGGTATCATGATGGGGGCCGCCTGGGCATATGAGTCCCTCACTTTTGGAGGCTATTGGGCCTGGGATCCGGTTGAAAATGCTTCGCTGGTGCCGTGGTTAGTGTTAGTGGCCGGCATGCACACGCAGGTCGTTTATAATGCGACCGGACATTCTCTGCGGGCGACGTATTTATTTCTAATATTGGGCTTCACGCTCATCTTATACTCAACTTTTCTAACGCGCAGCGGCATATTGGGCGACACCTCCGTGCATGCCTTTGTGGGGTCTGGCATGGATCTGCAACTCATTTTGCTGATCCTGGTTTTCTTAATTCCGGCGATTATTTTTTACAGTATCCGCTTCCGGCATATTCCGCATTTGGCGAAAGAAGAAAATACCTGGTCCAGAGAATTTTGGATGTTCATCGGGTCACTGGTGATTTTTTTATCGGCGATATTTATTGTGGTGGCAACTTCCTTACCGGTCATCAATCATGTTTTCGGTACAAACTGGACAACCGGTGAGGATCCGAAATTCTCTTATAACCGGATTGAAATTTTTATAGCGATAATTATGGGGTTATTGACTGCTTCGGTTCAATATCTGAAATATAAAAACAGTACGCCTTCTCTTGTGTTGAAAAAACTCTGGATCCCGGCCGTCATTGCGTTGGTGATTTCTTTCTGTGTGAGTGTCATCGGGGATGTACAGTATACCCAGTATGGCAGCGGGTTTCAGGCTGCCATCCATCTGGCCCTGTTTGCCGGTATCTATGCGGTCGTAGCCAACGCCGCGTATATATTCAACACCATGAAGGGAAAGATAAAAATGGCCGGGGCTGCCGTGGCGCATGCCGGATTTGGATTGCTGCTCGTGGGAATACTCATTTCTTCGTCCAAAAAAGAAGTTCTTTCACATAATACAACAGGGATCAATCTGCCCTTCGATCCGAAAACAAAAGAAAATCCACTCGAGAATATTACCCTGCTGAAAAATGTGAAAACAGATATGGGTAAATATTTTGCTACTTATATCAGTAACGATTCGTTGAATCCGGCAGGTAATATTATTTATTTCAAAGTGAATTTTCAGGATAAAAAAACCGGTGAGTCCTTCGACCTCTGGCCCAACCTGATCAAAAATACCAAGGGCGTGGAAAATTTCTCTAACAATCCCGACAAACGCCATTACTTGGACCGCGATATTTTTACTTATATCAGTTATGCCAATATTCTGGATAAACAAAAAGACACCACGGGGTTTAAGACCTATCCGGTGGCGCTTCATGATACGATATATTATTCCAAGGGAATGCTGATACTGGACACGGTACTGGTGAATCCATCCACCGGGTCTTATCATTTTACGGCGACCGATACGGCGCTCGTTGCTAAAATACGCGTGATCAGCCGTGACAGTCAGCAGTATATCATGTCTCCGCTGTTATTTGTAAAAAACAATATGATTCACCGCGTTTCGGATACACTGTTTGCACAGAACCTCGCGGTGCAGCTGGGATCGGTGATGAGTAATAAAAAAATTCAGTTACTCACCAAGGAATCCACCGATATGGTGCCGTTTCTTTCGCTGAAAGTGTACGTGTTTCCGCAGATTAATCTCGTTTGGATCGGGGTGATTATCATGATGACCGGTTTTGTCATGAGTATCGTTCAACGGCACAAAACGGCCTTACGAAAAGTTCCCCGGCAGCTTGCCTAGGGGGTGGTCCAGCGGGTTTGGCAGACCCGTATTTTATATTAACTTTGATTTCAGCATGTCTTTTTCCCGTTTACTATACTTTCGTTTGATTTGTCCGTTCACCCTGGTGTTAGCCATGCAAACGGCTTATGCCCAGCAGCCTGCTAACCCATCCACGGCTAACCAGGCGGCGAATACGATTAAAAGTCCGTCCGCCCGGGACCAAGTCAACAACCGGTTCGGAAAGAATGATACCATCTGGACTCAGGTAATTATTTATAATGGGGATACCATACCGGCCAGAACCTACGCGGTCGTAAATGTATATCACAACATGGGTCGGGGTATGCGGAACCGGCTGGAAGCGATGACCCGTTTAAGAAATGCGGTCTATGTCACTTATCCCTATGCCCGTAAAGCCGGGATGATTCTGAATGATATGAATGCACAGCTGGCAAAAATGAATTCTGAATCCGAAAAAAAAGAATATATCAAATCTAAAGAGAAGGAATTGAAAAAGCAGTTCAGTGATCCGCTGGAAAAAATGTCGGTCTATCAGGGGATGGTTTTGATGAAACTGATCAACCGTCAAACCGGTAATAACTGTTACGATATTATTAAAGAATACCGCGGCGGATTCTCAGCCCGTCTGTGGCAAACAGTTGCCTTCTTTTTTGGCAGCAGCCTCAAGCAACCTTATGACGCGCCGGGAGATGATTATAATATTGAAGTGATCGTGCAGGAAGTGGAACGCATGTATCGCGGTTGATCGAAATCACGTACGTCTATAATTTATTAATTTTATCTATCAGAAGGGTAGTTGACAATCCGGCTACCAACGGATTAATCACGACGCGTCCACCGGCTGCTTGCACTTCTTTTGCGCCGACGATTTGTTCGATAGTATAATCTCCGCCTTTCACCAGCACATCGGGTTTGACTAATTCGATGAGTTCAAGCGGGGTATCTTCTTCAAAGATAACGACCGCATCGACCATGAGAAGGGAAGCCAACATTTCGGCCCGTGCTTTTTGATCCATGACCGGCCGCCCGGGTCCTTTCAAGCGACTGACGGATGCATCCGAATTCAGCCCGACGATTAGAAAATCTGCTTCATGGGCAGCCTCCGACAGGGAGGCAATATGACCCGCGTGTACGATATCGAAACATCCATTGGTAAATGCGATTGTTTTGCCTATAAATTTCCAGCGGTTCGATTGAAAAAAAATTTCCCTGGAACTAAAAATTTTATGCTGGATAAGCTGGGTTTGCTTCATCTGGTTTTTGATTCGTACGATTCATGCGCGGTAATAAAATAAAACTCAACACACCAAATAACACAAAACTTAGAAACTGGCCAAACCAAAGCAGCCAGCCGAGGGCTTGCCCGTAGGGCTCTTTCGGAATATGATAAAGGGCTACCGTTTCCATGACGAGCAATGCATAGGCCCCAATGCCGCCGGGAGAAATGATCATGCCGACACTGCCCATGGCCAGTACGGTGAGCGCATCGGCCAGACCGAGATGACTTGTTGCATCGATTGCGAAAAAGCCTGCCCAGGTGCTGAGTAAATACATGAACCAGATACCGATGGTATAGAAGAAAAATAAGGGTTTATTTTTCAGTGAACGTACGCTCGTCAGTCCATGCCAAACGTCGGTGAGAATTCCTTTTATTTTCTGAACGATGTTTATATGCCCGAACCGGCTGAAAACTATTTTAAGGAAAACAAGAAAAAGAACGAGTGCCACTGCGAGAATAATGATTTTTTTATAAGCTGTTTCTCCGTTTTTATTTTGAAAAGCCGGGTAAACATAATTTTGCAGGAGGGAGGATACGATATCAAACTGAAAAACAAAAGCGAGTCCGAACACCAGCAAAAGGCAAATCACATCAAAAGCTCTTTCTGCCACGATGGTGCCGACGAGTTTTTGCGCAGGAATTTTTTCATATTTGGCCAGCACGGTGCATTTAATCACTTCACCCAGGCGGGGCGCTCCGAGATTGACAAAATAGCCAATCATGACGGCAAAAAAAGTATTCATCCGGGTAGGTGTATAGCCCATGGGTTCCATCAGTTGTCTCCAGCGCAGGGCCCGGAGCCAGTGACCGACAAGTAACAAACTAAATACCGGCACCAGCAGCCAGTAATGGGCATGGTCCATCGCTTTTTTGAGCTGTTCCCATTTGTCGTGGTCCATGCCACGCAGGCTCAGCCATACAAAAAACATTGCCAGTGCAGCAAAAAAACCGTACTGAAGGGCTGCTAGAAATGTTTTCCTCATAGAGGCCGGTAAGTTACAGTTTTAAAGGGATTTGTCAAACCCATCCGCTGCTGGAAAATCATCCAATGACGGCTAAAACTTGTTTGCTGCTGTTGGAAAGACGATCCAGGGTTTAAATTTTTTTGCTGCTTCAAATTCCATCCGGGCATAGGAAATAACGATGACGATATCTCCCACTGCGCCGCTCCGGGCGGCCGGTCCGTTCAGGCAGCAGATGCCAGAACCCCTTTTTCCTGCGATCATATAGGTTTCAATACGGGATCCATTATTCACGTTCACTACCTGAACTTTTTCATTGGCGATGAGGTTGGCGGCATCCATCAGGTCCTCATCCAGGGTCAGACTTCCGATATAATTCAGGTTCGCTTCGGTAATGACTACCCGATGTATTTTCGATTTGAGAACTTCGATCTCCATGGAC
>JAYWCS010000401.1:0-2815 GCA_043780315.1 Bacteroidota bacterium
CGGCCGCCCCGTTTATTCCGGAGAAATTACTGGAGCAATTAAAACCGGGTGGTACGCTGGTGATCCCCGTGGGTGAAGGCACGGTGCAACAAATGTTACGCATCCGCAAGGATGCCGGGGGGCTGATTCAGGAGGAGATTTTCGATAATTTCTCATTTGTTCCCATGCTGGAAGGAAAAAATGCTGCCCGCGGAACGCATTAACCGTCAACCGTCAACCAAAAAAAATGACCCCGGAAAGAGAAGAGCGGCTTCAATATATACTGAGTAAGCGTCAGAATGACTTCACCGTTGTGCTGGAAAACGTAATTGATCCGCATAATATTTCTGCTGTTATGCGTACTTGTGATGCCGTCGGAATCCAGGATATCCATGTGTTGAATACAAAAATCAGCAAGCATAAAAAATGGGGGGCGCGCAGCAGCAGCAGTGCGGCCAAATGGCTGACAATTCATCAGCATGACAATGCAATCCAATGTTTTGCTGAACTACGAAAAAATTATCCGCTGATACTAACCACCCACCTTTCCTCCACGGCCGTTTCACTTTATCAGATTGATTTTACAAAACCCGTTGCTTTGGTTTTCGGGAACGAACACAACGGGGTGGGTGAAGAAATCCGATCGCTCGCCGATGGAAATTTTATCATACCACAGGTGGGTATGATCCGGTCGCTGAATATCAGCGTAGCCTGCGCGGTAAGCCTATATGAGGCGTTCCGACAGAAACAGGCGGCCCATCATTATGATCAGATCAAATTAGGAGACCTTCAGTATCAGGCACTGAAGAAAGAGTGGGAGTGGCCGGGCCGGTAGGACTTACACTTTACGAAAAATATAAAATTCCGTCATCGGGCGGCAGCCGTTTTCAACGCAGCGTTTTCCCGAAACTTCGCTTTTTCCTGCAGCACGTGGATACTCACATTGAGTTCGAATCCTATCAAAAGAATCATGGCATTGAAATACACGACGATCATCAGAATCAGAATAGTTCCAATGGAACCATAGACCTTATTATAGGTGCCGAATTTATTTACCCAGATAGAAAACATAAACGTCAACAGAATCATCAACAAGGTAGCCAGCATCGTACCGGGAGAGAATAACGCCCATTTTTCCTGAATGGCCGGGGCATGTTTATATATAAATGCGATCGAAAAATAAAATAACGGAATAATTACAACCCAGCGAATAATTTTAACGACCCCTTTCATGGAGCTTCTGTGGACATTGAAGGCCCGGAATATATATCGTAGTAATTCGTCCTGCGTAACCAAAATCACCACACATCCGATCACAAGCAAAAGCACCACCAGCGTGAGCTGGATGGCGATGAGCCGGTTTTCAAAAAAATTTCTTTTTGAATAGTAGGTGAGTGACTTATTAAAAGAACGCATCAGGCCCATCATTGCGTTGGAAGCATAGTAAAGTGCAACAATCAACCCAACAGATAACAATCCGCCACGTGGCTTATTTAAAAAATCATTTAAAAAATTAGAGACTAACTGATAGGTATTCTGATTGGGGGTCAGTTCTTTTGTCAGCAGCAGCAGCTGGCTGGTCAGTTTTTTGGAAACAGGGAGGTAAGGAATCAGGGTGCAAAGAAAAATGGTGGCTGCCGGAATAGCCAACAGAAAACTAAAAGCAATGGAACGTGCGCGGTCATTCAGTCCGACTTTCTGCACCTGTTTTTTAAAAAAAACAGCGACATCATATAAAGGCAGCTTCTGAAATCCAGGAAGGAAAATGGTCTTGCTTTTAGCAGAGGCCAAACGGTAGGGTGCACTGGAGCGGACCCACCGATGTAAAGAAATCATTGTATGACTTTTGACTGTCCGGCAATTTTCATTTGCTCATCCAGCGCTTTCTGATAGGCCCGCGCATTTTGCATATGTTCGGTAAATGTTTCTGCAAAATTGGAATACCCGGAGAAATCCGGTTTCGCAACAAAATATAAGTTTTTGGATTCCGGCGCCTGTAGCACGGCATCGATTGTTTCCGCAGACGGTGTGCAAATAGGACCGGGTGGTAAGCCAGCATTCCGATAGGTATTGTAAGGTGATTCCACCAGCAGATATTTCTCGTATACCCGTTTCAAATCAAAGCGGCGAAGAGCAAACTTCACTGTCGGATCAGCTGCAAGCCGCATCCCGGTGGCCATACGGTTTATATAGACGCTGGCAATCTTCGGTTTATCCTCTTTGCGGGTGGTTTCCTCCTCCACGATCGAAGCCAGAATATAGGCTGTTATGCGATTGAGATGATGTTCAGCCGCCTGGTGAAGCCGTTCGGGGGTCCAATATGTCTGTGCGGCTGTTTGCATTTTCCTGAAAATACGGGAGGGCGTGTTGTTCCAATAGTAAGTATAAGTATTAGGGAAAACAGCGGTCATCACGGTATTCGTATCCAGTCCGTATGTGTTCAACGAATCGCTGCTATTCAGAAAATTCAGGAAAGAAGTGGAATCGCACTCAAATTTTCTGCCAATCATTCCGGCCAGATCCTCGCGGGTACGTAGTTTGGTAATCACCAGATTCACCGGAACCTGTCGTCCGTTGCGTAACATTTTCAAAATATTCAGCAGATTCGTTCCGGAATGAATTTCATATTTACCGGCTTTCATTGTCGTCGGATATCCCGATTTTTTAGCCAGCCATCGAAAGACGGTGGGATGTGAGAGAATCCCGTCCTGTTGAATCATGGCATCCATCTCGGTAAAATTCATCCCGGTGCGGATATACAAATCATATTTAGAGCCACTGAATGTCGTGGCGGGACCGAACAGAAAATATCCCAATATCGCAACGATTAGTAAAA
>JAYWCS010000402.1:0-4032 GCA_043780315.1 Bacteroidota bacterium
GCGACGAAAAAACGCGCGAGCATGTGGAAGCGATCGACGACTGGACCGAACCCAATATCATCACCCAGTATATCGAGCAGGAATCGAAAACGATTGTCAATAAGGTGGACAGTCCCGACGTGGGCATGTTCTACAGCATGAATCCCTACGCGGGGTGTGAGCATGGTTGTATTTATTGCTATGCGCGCAACACGCATGAATACTGGGGTTACAGTGCGGGGGTGGACTTCGAATCGAAAATCATCGTCAAGAAAAATGCAGCCCAGTTGTTGCGGAAATTTCTAATGAATCCGAAATGGGAATGTTTGCCCATCAGTTTGAGTGGAAACACGGACTGTTATCAGCCGGCAGAAAAAAGATTCAAACTCACCCGGGCATTGCTTGAAGTATGCAATGAATTCAATCAGCCTGTGGGCATGATCACGAAAAATTCGGGCATGTTGCGTGATAAAGATTTATTGCAGGAGATGGCAAAAAAAAATCTGGTATCTATACTCGTATCGATCACGTCATTCAACGAGGACCTCCGACAGAAAATGGAACCACGAACAACCACGGCAAAGCAACGTATCCGAACCTTACGCGAACTCAGTGACGCCGGTGTTCGGTCCGGCGTGATGCTCGGGCCGATGATTCCGGGATTGAATGAACACGAAATGCAGCGGATCATGAAAGAAGCCAGTGAAAACGGTGCTACTTTTTCGGCCTATACCTTCATCCGGTTGAATGGGGCGATTAAATTGTTGTTCCATGACTGGCTCTATAAAAATTTTCCGGATAGGGCCGATAAGGTTTGGCATATGATCGAAAATGCGCATGATGGAAAGGTGAACGATTCACGGTTCGGGACCCGGATGCGGGGCGAGGGAAATATCGCGGAGCTGGTAAACCAGCAGTACAAAAAATATGGCAAGATCTATGGGCTGAATGCCGAACGTTGGGAACTCGATTGCAGCCAGTTCCGCCGTCCCGGTGCGCAGGGGCGATTGTTTTGAGTTTACCCGGCATATATCTACACGAAAAAAAAAATGGTCATAAAGGGCGTAATCTGCCACTTAACCAGCTTATAAGGCATAAAATGAAGTTTTAACCTGTTTGGCAGTATGAAAATCAGTTATATTTGTAGCGCAGCAATATCCGGAAAATGTGGTTGGGAAAATGAGGCAAAAAGCTGAATTTCAGTGGATAAGATACGCTCGCGTTTAATCAAATAATCCTGTGATTCAGATTCTGGCGTTTAATTCTATATCTGTCTGTTTGAAAATATTTTGGAGGGTGCAGGGAGTCATTTAAAAATGGCCGCCTGCACCCTTTGCGTATTTCATATTGGAACAGGATTTGTAGGGGAAGGCTAAAAAGCGTATTGGATTGAAAATTAGTCAGTTACTAGATGTATGTGTGACTGACCGGGCGAAGCTATGAACGTAAAAAACCTATTTGGCAGACCATTTAAAATGATTTTGCTTTGTCCGCGTTAACGGCTCACTGGTACGCCATTTACACAAAGCCTCGTTGGGAAAAAAAGGTTCATGCCTTACTCACGGAGAAAAAAATAGAATCCTACTGCCCGCTGAATAAAGTTCGCAAGAAATGGAGCGACCGGATGAAAACGGTGGAAGAGCCCTTGTTTAAATCGTATGTTTTTGTGCGGGTAAATGGAGAAGAACATACCCGGTTGCGGATGACCGCCGGGGTCGTCAACTTTGTTTACTGGCAGGGCAAGCCTGCGGTGATTCCTGGACGTGAAATTGAAACGATCCGGAAGTTTTTGAATGAATACGAAAATGTGCTGGCTGAACCGATTGAATTAAAAGAAAATGCGAAAGTAACCATCCGTCAGGGTTTGTTCATGGACCACGAAGCCAAAGTATTAAAGATAGAAGGCAATAAAGTGAAAGTAGTGATCGAAAGTATTGGATATACCCTGATTGCCTCTGTAGATAAAAAGAATTTGTCATCCCTTACACACTAAGCATGCGTTATTCTCCTTTATTGAAAAATTTTCTCTTCGCCTGTTTGGGTTTCTGCTTCCTGCTTGGACTGAGTTCATGTGGTACAACAAAAGGATTTATCCTGATGCAGGGAAAATTTGATACGGCGAAACTGAGTGTGATTAATCCGGTAGAACCGACAATCCGCAAAGGGGATATCCTGAGTATCATCGTATATAGTGATAATCCGGAAGCGACCAAAATATATAACCAATCTCTAATTGTGACCGGTAACTTGGGAATTGCTTCTGCCGGTGTCACGCAGTCGGTGGCGGGCAATAGCCCGGCGGCACCGGGATACCAGGTAGATGTGGATGGTAAAATTGTATTTCAGGGACTGGGAAAGATTAAAGTGGAAGGCTTGACAAAGGCGGACTTGAAAGATACGCTTGATAACAGATTATCTCCATTGCTATTGCATCCGTATTATAATATCCGATTCCTGAATTACAAGTTTACGATGATGGGGGAAGTTAACCGACCGGGTATCATATCCATTCCGGGAGAAAGACTAAATATACTGGAAGCGATCGCGCTTTCCGGTGACCTCACGGCTTATGCAAACAGAGACAGTGTATTTGTGATCAGGGAAAATAATAATAGAAGAGAATTCGCGTGGTTAAACCTGACGAAGCCCGAAATCATGGCCTCGCCTTATTTTTACCTGCAACAAAACGACATCGTTATTGTAGAACCGACGAAAAAGAAAAGTGTAGCCAACGATATCGTAACAACCCGTAATATAAGTCTCGCTCTTGCAGCTATTTCAACGTTCGCGGTTGTATATAGTATTTTCCATAAATGATGAACATGAATTTCTATGCCTGAAGCCCCCACTGGTTTATCCCGTTCCGAACAAAATTCCAATGATATATCCTGGAAACTGGGACCCCGGGATTTTATATTAAAAAATATAAAGTATATCCCGTGGATTATCATTTCCGCAATTCTCGCTCTACTATTGGCGTGGTTAAAAATAAGATACACGACACCTATTTATGTCGTACAATCTTCTATACTCATCAACAATCAGGGAGCTGGAGGAAGCAAAGGAGATCGGTTTGATGCCCTGATGATGGCGCCAGGAACCGAGAACCTCAACAATGAAATCCGGATATTGACGTCAAGGCCTGTACTACAGCGCGTAGTTACAAATATCAAATTAAATACACGGTATTATAATATTGGTAAAGTAAGAACAACGCTGCTGTACCCTGACGTTCCTTTTACCTTGGAAATTATCACCCCCGGCAAATGGGAGAAAAATATCGCTCTTCAAATTATCATACTGAACGAACAGCAATTTTCCATCGGTAAGGAAAAAGCCACCCATGAATTTGGAGAAATATTAAATGTGGGAGGAAACAAATTTACACTCGTTCGTAATCTGGGCGTTAACCTTCAAACCTATGCGACGCCAATCTTTTATTTTTCTCACCAGTCTGCGGCCATTGTCGCCAATTCTTATCTCAATGCAGTAAAAATAACCCAGGCCAATGAACAATCCACAATCCTGGATCTTACTTTTCAAACAGAGAATCCGGAACTTGGCAGAAATTTTCTGAATGCCCTGATGAGTGTATACGATTCATTAAATGTGGAAGATAAAAACAGAATAGCGACAAACAGCTTGAATTTTATCAATAAAAATCTGGACACCCTGGAATTGCAGCTCAGTGCTCTGGAAGGCAAGGCGACGAATTTCCGGGTTAGCAATGAGATATTTAATGTGGAAGACCAGTCAAAAATGTATTTGGATAATTTGGAAAAAGGGCAAACAGATCTTGATCAGATGGATGTAAAAATAACCGTAGCCAATCTGCTGCAACAATACATCAATGATCCAAAGAAAGCCCATCTGCTGGTTCCTATACTTATGGGGATAGAAGAACCTGCTTTAGCAACACGCATCAGTGAGTATAATAGAGTGCAGCTGGATAGGGACAATAATTTAAAAACCACGACGGAAAATAATCCATTAATTCAGGCCTATGATGCCTCCCTGGAAAAAATCAGGCGGGATATGTCAGAAGCGCTCAAC
>JAYWCS010000403.1:0-3562 GCA_043780315.1 Bacteroidota bacterium
CAAAAAACATATTGCAATCCCATCAATATCGATTACGGCTATACACCGATTCCAAATTTCTCTGAAGCGGGCCGCCACCGGGCCGCAGCCGATCCGGTGATCACGATGTATAAAGGCGATTACTATTTATTCTCCACCAACCAGTGGGGATACTGGTGGAGCTCCGATATGTTGAACTGGCATTTTATCCGGCGTTCGTTTTTGAAACCCTGGCATCACGTGTACGATGATCTCTGCGCTCCGGCGACGCTCGTGTTGGGAGACACGCTGCTGGTGATTGGATCAACCTACACCAAAAGCTTTCCGTTGTGGATGAGTACCAATCCAAAAAAAAATGAATGGAAGGAAGCTGTTGATTCGTTTCAGGCAGGAGCCTGGGATCCAGGATTATTTCTCGATGATGACGGGAAGATTTTTCTTTATCACGGTTCGAGCAATTTCTATCCATTGTATGGCTGGGAGATTGATCGCAAAACATTACAACCGATTGGCGAACATCGGGCGCTCATCAAACTGCACGACGAAATACATGGCTGGGAACGCTTCGGTGAATACAATGATAATAATTTTCTGAATCCCTTTATCGAAGGCGCCTGGATGAATAAACACAACGGAAAATTTTTTCTTCAATACGGGGCGCCCGGCACGGAGATCCGTGGTTATGGGGATGGGGTGTATGTGGCAGATCATCCATTGGGGCCTTTTACGTATCAGGCCAGCAATCCTTTCTCCTATAAACCCGGGGGCTTTGCGCGGGGCGCGGGGCATGGCGCAACTTACAGTGATCCATGGAGGAATTACTGGCATGTTTCCACGATGGTGGTGAACATGAAAAATAATTTCGAAAGAAGAATCGGCATCTGGCCCGCGGGTTTTGATCACGATAATTTACTTTATTCGAATACAGCATTTGGCGACTACCCTCAATTTCTTCCGGCAGAAAAAAAAGATCATCTTACAGCAAATTTTACCGGATGGATGCTACTGAATTATAATAAGCCCGTACAGGTCTCGTCCACGCTCGGTGCATTCTCTGCCAACAACGCCGTGGATGAAGATATCCGCACCTATTGGAGTGCGGCAACGGGCAAAGCGCATGAATGGATTCAAACGGATCTCGGGAAGTTGAGTTCGGTCTATGCTGTGCAAATAAATTATGCCGATCAGGACGTAGACTCTTCTTTTCTGGGTAAGATAGCCGGCACCTTTCACCAGTATATTTTATGGGAATCTGCTGATGGACGGAAATGGAAAAAATTAATCGATAAGAGTCACAATCAAACCGATGTTCCCCACGATTACCTGGAACTATCGGGTCCGGTCGTTACACGATATTTAAAATTGGAAAACATTCATATGCCGACCGGTCATTTTGCCATCAGTGGTTTGAGAGCATTCGGGAAAGGACAAGGGCCGGCCCCGGATACGGTAAAGCAATTCATCGTACTGCGCAGTGAAAATGATTCACGCAATGCGCTCATCAAATGGTTCACGGTGAATAATGCCACGGGCTATAATATTTACTGGGGTATCGCGCCGGACAAACTGTATAATAATGTAATGGTCTATAACGATAATCAATATTATTTTAAAGCGATGGATAAAGAGCGCCGGTATTATTTTTCTATTGAAGCATTTAATGAAAACGGGATATCGGCAGAAACAACGCCCGTCGAAGTAAACGCCTTTGAGCGTAAACCCTGATCTCATTTACCTTTGAAGTAAATAAATAAATTTCATATAATGAAAATATTCAGGCCCCTGATACTCGTTAGTTGCATTTTATATGCATGTCAAAGTTTTGCCCAGCCATTTATAGAAGATATCAATGCATTTAAAAAACAAGATCAGATAACGCCGGCACCTGCCAATGCCATCCTTTTTATCGGAAGTTCCTCATTTACAAAATGGAGAGACGTCGGCAATTATTTTCCTGCATACACAATCATCAATCGCGGCTTCGGCGGTTCTTCACTGCCAGATGTAATCCGTTACGCACCCGACATCATATTTGCCTATCATCCCAAACAGGTCGTGATTTATTGCGGCGACAACGATTTGGCGTCTTCTGACGCGATCACAGCGGATAGCGTATTTGAAAGATTTAAAACATTATTTGAACTCATTCGAACCAGTCTGCCGGGAGAAAATATTGTGTTCGTATCTATTAAACCGAGTCCGAGTCGCGCGCGTCTGCAAACAAAAATGGAACAGGCGAACCTGTTAATTCAAACCTACCTTTCGATCAATGCGCATACCGGTTTCGTAGACGTTTATCATAAAATGCTGAATGCCGACGGATCCACTATGACCGATATTTTTGTCGAAGATAAACTGCACATGAATGCGAAGGGTTACGCGATCTGGCAGAAAGCCATTGAACCTTACTTAGCTAAATAACACAACATGAAAAATGCACTAACGATTTGTATTGCCTTTTGCCTCTCCGCCTGCCTGCAGGCACAAGATGTAAAAATGAATGCCTTCATCACCAACCTGATGAGGAAATTGACGATCGATGAAAAAATCGGTCAGCTAAATCTCGTTACACCCGGAGGAGCTGTTACCGGTGGAGTAGTCAGTAAAGACGTGGACGAAAAAATCCGTAAAGGCATGGTGGGCGGAATGTTTGGCATCACCGGACCCGATAAAGTTCGTCAGGCTCAGGAAATTGCCGTTAAGAATTCGCGACTTCATATTCCGCTGATCTTTGGATTGGATGTCATTCACGGACATAAAACTATTTTTCCCATTCCATTGGGACTTTCCTGCAGTTGGGACACCGTATTGATCAAGCAATCGGCGGTGATTGCCGCCCGGGAGGCTAGTGCCGACGGACTCAACTGGACGTTCTCGCCAATGGTCGACATCGCACGCGATCCGCGCTGGGGAAGAGTTTCGGAAGGATCCGGCGAAGATCCCTATCTCGGATCCCTGATTGCCACTGCCATGGTTCGCGGCTACCAGGGAAAGGATCTTAGAAATACAGAAACGGTGATGGCCTGCGTAAAACATTTTGCTTTATACGGCGCCGCAGAAGCCGGGCGCGAATACAATACGGTGGATATGAGCCGCATCAAAATGTATCAGTATTATCTGCCCCCATATAAGGCGGCCATTGATGCCGGCGCCGGATCCATCATGAGTTCCTTTAACGAAATTGATGGTATACCGGCCACGGGTAACCGCTGGCTGCTGACCGATCTGTTGCGCAATGAATGGAAATTTACCGGGCTGGTAGTATCTGATTATACTTCTCTGAACGAGATGACAGCGCATGGCATGGGCGACCTGTCAGCCGTTTCTGCGCTGGCCCTGCATGCCGGACTTGATATGGATATGGTGGGAGAAGGATTTCTGACCACTTTGAAACAATCGTTGAAAGAAAAAAAGGTAACACAACAGGATATTGATAATGCCTGCCGCCTGGTACTGGAAGCAAAATACAAACTGGGACTATTTGAAGATCCTTACCGCTATTGCAATGCTTCCAGAATTCCTACCGATGTATACACTCCTGATAATATTGCAAAGTCAAGAGCTATTGCCGCGGAAAGTTTTG
>JAYWCS010000404.1:0-5623 GCA_043780315.1 Bacteroidota bacterium
GCGCTGGTGATTCCCGGTGTAATCGGTGCTGTTCTGGGAGCTGCCCTGGCTTTTTACGGACAAAAATATTCTGTCTATGTACGTATCCCGCTTTCTTTCTATACGCTCTATCTCGGATTTTTTATTGTGCGAAAAGCCTTTCTGAAAAACACGCTGCAATTTAAAATTAAAGGTGCCGGCTGGCTCGCTTCCGTCGGGGGGTTCATGGATGCATTTGCAGGGGGCGGATGGGGGTCCCTGGTAACGGGTACATTAATTTCCAAGAGGAGAAGTCCGCGGTATGTCATTGGCTCGGTTTGCCTGGCAGAATTTTTTGTCGTCTTCGCGAGCTCCCTCGCATTTTTTATTTTATTAAAAACTTTTTTCATCGTCGATGTGGCCGGACTGATCATCGGCGGCTTGATTGCCGCTCCGATTGCCGCCCGTCTCGTAGGTAAGATACCGTTGAAAGCAATGTTTATAGCCGTGGGTTCACTGGTGATCATTACCAGCATCTATACCCTCGTCAAGGGAATTTCCAATATGATTTGATTTTTTTAAACCGCAATAAAAGTTGCGTAGAAATAGTTTGCCTAAATAGTCTATTGTTTTAATAGACTTTAAATTAAAATAACATGAACAATATGAAACCTCCGAAAAGACAACGATGTAGCAAATAATTTTTAGCACAAATTCATTTTACATCAATAACTAAACAAATTTTTAAATGTGCCAGAAGAACAGAAAAGTAAAACAAAACATGACCGCTTTCAACCCAAAACATTTTCTTTTTATACTGATATCATTTTTTGTAACCGGAACCGCGTTCGCACAGGGAAATAACCTGATCGATATCTCGGGGAAAGTAACGGACAAAAACAACGGGCAGCCCTTATCCGCCGTCAGTGTAGGTATCAAAGGAACCATTGCCGGCACCATTACGACCGATTCCGGCAGATTCACCCTTCGTAGTAAATTCAAATTTCCACTTACCCTCGTCTTTACTTCCGTTGGATTTCAACCACAGGAATTTGAGGTGAAGAGCATAGAATCCAATCTATACGTGGCACTCGAAACACAAACCGCCCTGGGAAAGGAAGTGGTCGTGACCGCTTCGCGGGTCGCAGAAAGCAGACTACGTTCCCCGGTGGCCATTGAAAAGCTCGACATCCGGGCGATCCGCGAAACCGCCTCGCCGAATTTTTATGATGCCCTGCAAAATATCAAGGGTGTTCAGATGACCACCTCCAGTTTAACTTTTAAAGTGCCCAACACCCGCGGATTTAACATTCCCAACAACTTCCGTTTCATGCAATTGGTAGACGGGGTGGATATGCAGGCAGCTACGCTCGGCGTGCCACTGGGGAACGCCATCGGACCCACCGAACTGGATATTGCGAGTGTGGAAATCACGCCTGGCGCAGCCTCCGCTCTCTATGGCATGAATGCCATTAACGGAATGGCGAACCTGATAACGAAGAGTCCTTTTACCTATCAGGGGCTTAGTATCTACCAAAACACCGGGGTAAACCATGTGGATGGCATCGACGATGCGCCGAGTATATTAACTGAATCCGCCATCCGGTACGCGAAAGCATTCAATAATAAATTTGCATTCAAAATAAATGTCGGTTACATGCAGGGCATCGATTGGCGTTCCAATACCCGTCTCGATCAGAACCCGAACAATTTAAAAAGTGCGAATCCGGGTTTCCCGGCATTGAATGGAGCCAATAATGCGGCCTACGATGGCTGGAATAAATATGGCGATGATGCATTAGCCGGCAGTAATCTGGTTTCTTTAAGCGGTCTCAACATCGATGGTAAAGCCAATCAAACACTTCGTATTGCCCGCACCGGATACTGGGAGAACGATTTAGTCAGTCCCAAAGTCAGTAATGCGAAAATTGACGTCCAGTTAAATTACCGGCTCAGCGAAAATGCGGAACTTTCTTATGCCTACCGGGCCGGGAAAATGGACGGAACCTTTCAAAGAGGAAATAAAATCCGCCTCGACGGAGTGACCGTCCAGAACCATCATCTTCAATTGCGGGGAAGTAATTACGTGATCTCTGCCTATATGTCGATCGAACATACCGGTAACTCATATAATGTAAAACCACTGGCTGACAATCTGGATCTGCATACCGGCGGTGCGACGGATACAAAAACGGTCACCAGCTGGGGAACGAAATATAAAAATGCGCTTAATCAATATGCTGCCGATCACGGCGGCGCACTCACTTCCGGCAACCTGGCAGATGCCAATAATTACGCGCGTCAGCAGGCAGATGCCAGTCGCGTGCAACCCGGCACGCCGGCATTTAAGGCGCTGATAGATTCCATCATCAAAATAAATAACTGGGACATTAAATCATCTACCACACCGGATGCGCCTGCTACCGGCGGTGCGGCGCTGGTTCAGAATAGCCATATGTATAATGTGGATGGTCAATGGGATCTTTCGAAGCATACAAAGTTTTTCACATTACTCGTCGGCGCGGATGCCCGGCTTTACCAGGTGATTCCGGATGGTAATAATTTTGTCGATTTCTCCAAGCCCGCGGCAGATCGCAATAAAATTGAAGCCAACGGAACCTATGGCAGTGACATATACTATAAAAAAATCGGCGGTTTTTTTCAGGCGACGAAAACATTTTTTGATGACCGGCTGAAAATATTCGGATCCCTCCGGTTCGATTATAATCCCTATTTCAAACCGTTATGGACACCCCGTATCGCTGCGGTATACACTTATAAAGAAAAACATAATTTCCGTTTTACATTTCAGGAAGGATACCGTTTTCCGGCTTTATTTGAAGCGTTATCATTTGTCAATAATGGACGCGTGCGCCGGGTGGGCAGTCTGCCGTTTATTAACGATGGACTCGGTTACCTGCAGAACAGTTATACCCAGCCATCCGTTATCAGTTATAACGCGGCAGTCAGTGCACAGGGCAATTCGGATGCGGCTGCACTGGCCAATAAAAATCTGCTACAGGTAGCCAACCTGCCAGATGCCGGCCCGGAAAAAATAATTTCTTTTGAATTCGGATACAAATCTGTGCTATTAGATAACACACTTGTCCTCGACCTGGATGCCTATGTGAATCAATACAAAGGATTTCTCGGGCAGGTACAGGTATACGTGCCAACAAACGCAACCGTTGGGTCAGATGCTGCCACACTGGCTATGCTGGATCGCAACCGGGATCCAACCAACGCTTCGAATGGCAACGCTGCCAGTCAGGGTCAGAGTCGCTACCGGGTTTATACGAATGCTACCAGCACCTATTATAACTGGGGTTCCGCACTCGCCATTACATACAATTTTTATAAAAAATTCACCGTCAACGGAACCCTGAATTTTAATAACATGAAAGCCAGCAATCCAAACGATGTTTTCGTAACGGGATTTAATACGCCGCAGTGGAATAGCAGCGTGTCGTTTGGTAACCCGTCGGTCGCCAAAAATCTGGGATTTAATGTAACCTGGAGATGGCAGAATTCCTTCTTATGGCAGAGCCCGCTGGTGAGCGGCAATGTTTCCGCTTTTAATACCGTGGATGCTCAGGTGAACTATCATTTTCTCAAGCAGCATACAACGATTAAACTCGGTGGGGCGGATCTGTTGAATCACCGGTACATTCAATTTGCCGGCGGTCCGACCCTGGGGGCGATTTATTATGTGGCCGTAACAATCGATAATATCCTGTAAACGTCCATTTGCCCGCTTTTTTTATATTGTTAGCATGAAATGAGCCTGTTTTTAAACATTTCTTTTATATTTATGTTCTAATTTGTATTATCAAATGAATTTCATGATATTTTCCATTTGCTGTTGTTGTAAGGCATACCGGATTAACCGGGTGGAGATCATACTTTTATAGCCAGAAAATATAAAAACAGACTATGAAGAAGCTCCACTCACGTGGAGCTTCTTTTTTTTGAACATGACCAACCTATTAACCATCACCGGAACCATGTATTCCGAAAAGCTGATTGCCCTGCAGTCACAGATCGGTCATACGCCTCTGATTGCGTTACCGAATCTTTTCGCCAAAGAACAGGTGCAGCTATTCGCCAAACAGGAGTGGATGCAATTATCAGGTAGTGTAAAAGCCCGGGCGGCGTTCGCCATATTTCGGGATGCCATTGAAAAGAACGAGTTGTTTCGCGGGAAAATTCTGCTGGATGCAACCAGCGGCAATACCGGAATTGCCTATGCCGAAATAGGAAAATATTTAGATATCCCGGTTACTCTTTGTCTGCCTGAAAATGCATCTGCAGAAAGAAAAGAAATCCTCCGCTCCCTCGGTGTCGAGTTGATCCTTACCTCCCGTTTTGAAGGAACGGACGGTGCGCAGGAAGTTGCGTTCGCGCTTGCCCGCAGATACCCGGACAAATATTTCTATGCCGATCAATATAAAAATGAAAATAACTGGAAAGCGCATTTTGACGGGACGGGGGTTGAAATTTTAAAAGAGGTGCCGGGTATTACCCATTTTGTTGCCGGGCTCGGAACCACCGGCAGCTTCACCGGAACGGGCAGAAGATTAAAAAAACAGCATCCCGGTATTCAACTCATTTCTCTGCAACCGGATAATCCTTTACATGGGCTGGAAGGGTGGAAACATTTGGAAACAGCCGTTGTCCCGGAAATTTATGATGCCACGCTGGCTGATAAAAACCTGGAAATATCAACTGAAGAGGCATACCAGATGATCCTCGATGCGAAAGAAAAGGAAGGAATGATCCTGAGCCCCTCTTCTGCGGCCAATCTGGTGGGTGCCATCCGCGTGGCATCTTCCCTGAAAAACGGAATTGTGGTGACGCTTCTGCCTGACAATGGAGATAAATATGGAGAAGTGCTCAAAAAAATATTTAAATGATTAAATTAGATCTTACCCCTTATACGCAAATGGCCACGCATGCCCTATCGGATTTTCCGGATGAATGCTGCGGATTTTTATATGGTTTGGAAAAAGCCACCGGGCATCGTTCGATTACGGTTATACGTGAAGTGATCAATGCCAAGAGCGGCGACAAGCGCCGGCGTTTTGAAATCACTCCGCGAGATTATATGCGGGCCGAGCATTTTGCAATTGAAAATAATGTGATTTTACTGGGAGTATATCATTCGCATCCTAACCATCCGGCGATCCCTTCAGAGCATGACCGGATCGCCGCGCAGCCTTATTTTTCTTATGTAATTGTTTCGGTCATGCACGGCGTAATTGATCATATCCGGAGCTGGCGGCTGAATGAAGCGTCTGTTTTTGAAGAAGAATCATTTTCAACTGTTAAAATAAATCAACACATATAATATGGCCACCGTAATTATTCCCACCCCGCTGCGCAAATTCACGAATCAAACAGCAAAACTTGATGTTGAAGGCGCCACCGTTGGAGAAATCATTGAAGTAATCACACGGCAATATCCGGATCTGAAGAAACACTTATTAGATCCACAGGGCGTTTTGCGTTCTTTTGTAAATGTTTTCGCGGGAGACGACGATATTCGAGATCTGCAGGCAGCGGAAACACCGGTGAACACTTCAACCATCATTAGTATTGTGCCAGCTATTGCCGGAGGTAATTATAAAAAACAAAATCATGGACACCCGCGATATTCAATTCAGTA
>JAYWCS010000405.1:0-3334 GCA_043780315.1 Bacteroidota bacterium
AATTTTAATTCATACGATTCGTTTTTATAATTTCGCTGCAGATTTTTTATATGCAGGTCTACCGGAACACCGAAAGTTTACCCCTTTTTCGAAATGCCATACTCACTATTGGAACCTTTGACGGGGTGCATACCGGCCATCGGCAGGTCATTGACCAGATGAAAAGACAGGCGGCCGAAGTCGGTGGCGAAACGGTGATCATTACCTTCGATCCACATCCCCGTACCATCGTCAAAGCAAGCTCAGGCATTCAAATCATTAACACGATGGAAGAAAAAATAGAACTTTTTTCTTCCCTGGGAATCGATCACCTCGTGATTATTCCATTTACTGAAAAATTCGCGTTGCTTTCTGCAGAAGATTATATCAGCCAGTTCCTGATCCGGTATTTCCAACCCCATACCCTGATTATCGGCTACGACCACCGGTTCGGAAATGGACGTTCAGGCAATTATGAATTGCTGAAAGACCAGTCCGATATTTATCATTTTCGCCTGATGGAAATTCCTGCTCACCTCCTGGATACTATTTCTGTTAGTTCCACCCGCATTCGCGAAGCCGTCGCTCGTGGCGACATCGAAGTGAGTTCTCAACTGTTGGGATATACTTATTTCTTTACCGGAACGGTTGCAGAAGGCAGTCAGCTGGGCCGAACGCTGGGTTATCCGACCGCAAATCTGGATTTGGAAGAAAAAACAAAACTGATTCCCGGTGACGGAGTGTATGCTGTTGACGTGATTGTTTCGGATGAACCAAACGCCATTTATAAAGGAATGATGAATATTGGTTACCGGCCAACGGTGGATGGAACAAAAAAATTGATTGAGGTAAATATTTTCAATTTTGATCGGATGATTTATGGTAAAGCACTCAAAGTGTTCGTCAAAAAATTTATGCGGAGCGAACTACGTTTCAGTGGACTGGATGCACTGAAAGAGCAACTGGGAAAAGATAAAAAGGAGGCGGAGAAAATTTAAATGATTTTAACCACCAGCTCCTTCAGCAAGGACCCGTCTTCCACCGCGACACTATTTACTCCAACACTTTTCAGGTTGTACTGATGTAATAATAACAGCACATTTTCGATTCCGGAAAATCCGTAGTTTTTAGCAGCCTGCAGATAATCTTTAACGAAATAAGGAGAAACCCCCAGCGCAGAGGCAGCGATTTTTTCATCCGGCGAGGTCAGCCCAAATATCATATATACTTTACTGAAGAAACTATACAGCGCAGGTAAAACAAGCTGTATAGGGCCTGCTTTCGGATTACCTTCAAAATATTGTATAATCCGGAAGGCCCCGTACAAATCTTTCCTGACCAAGGCCGCCTGCAGTTCAAACACATTATATTCTTTGCTGATCCCCACGTACTTCTCCACGTCATCTTCATGAATGGCTTTGCGGTTTCCCAGATTAATTTGAATTTTTTCAACCTCGCTTCGGATACGCATCAGATCGTTGCCGATATGATCAATCAATACACTAAGTGCTTTTTGATTAATCGTAAGACCTTTTCCTTTCAACAGGTCAGTTACCCATTCCGGAATCTGATTGTCATACATTTTTTTTGTTGACAGGAGCTCTCCTTTTTCTTTCAGCAACCGCGACAACTTACTGCGGCCATCCACTTTTTTATCCTTATACGAAACGACGAAGATGGTAGAAACCAGGGGCTGTTGGATATAGGGCTCCAGTTTTGAAATATCCCGCATCTGCTGCGCTTCCTTGAGCAGTACTACCTGCTTTTCAGCAAACATGGGGTACCGGCGACAGGCATTTACGACCGCGGCCCAATCGGCATCCCTGCCGTAAAAAACAGATAGATTAAAAGATTTTTCCGATTCAGGCAGCAACTGATGTTCTGCAAAGTCCATCACCTCATTGATGAAATATTCTTCCTCCCCCTCCAGCCAGTAGATGGGTTTATATATTTTTCTTTTCCAGTCGCGGATGATCTGTTCAGCAGACAATTCAATTAATTTGAGTGCAATGTATTTTTTAATTATTAAGGGTGAAGGCTTAATTATACACGCTTTGCTCCGATCGGCCCTGCAAGGACATTCAGCCATTTCGCTAATCATTAGGCGTTGACTCTTAACCCTCTATCGTTCTGTTGACCTTTTGAAAAACCTTCAAATAAGGTTTTTGGCACGGTTTTAGACAAACTCCACATCGGGACCAACCTAAACCAAGAATCCCAATTGACATCACTTTTTAATAATAAAAAACAACACACCATGAGCACAACCAATTATCCATCCGCGACTCCTCAAAGTCAGCCACCGAAAAAAGATTTTAAGAATCTGGCCATCGGTTTACTGGCCTTGGGATTTCTTGGAACCTGGGGTTATCTATTGTGGAATAATAACAAACAGGAGCAGGTTCAGCAGAGCCAGCAGACGCAGATCGCTAAAGTAACCGATGAAAAGGGTGCTTTACAGAAGAATTTTGATGACGCGCTGGTTCGCCTGGATTCATTGTCCGGAAAAAATAGTCGCCTGGAATCTCAAATTTCCGGTGCTAATACGGATATCGCTAAAAAGAAAGCTGAAATCAGAAGTATCCTCGGTAAAAAGAATGCAACGGTAGCCGAATTAAATAGAGCTAAGTCGTTAATCGCCGACTTGAATACTAAAATTTCAGATTTGCAAAAACAGGTTTCTGAACTGACAACACAGAATACCCAGTTAACGGCAGACAAAACGCAACTGACTGCTGACAAAGACAAATTAACTTCTGATCTCTCCTCTACAAACACTCAGAAAGAAGATCTTGAGAAGAAAGTTGATATCGCTTCAACCCTGAATGCGACAAACATTTCAGTCACACCGGTACACGACCGCAAGAATGGTAAGGAAAAAGTGACTACTACTGCCAAGAGAGTAGACAAATTGATTATTTCTTTCGATGTCAGCAACCGTATCGCACAGACGGGCCAAACAGATGTTTATGTTTGTATCACTGGTCCGGATGGTAAACCGATTTCAGTACCTGCACTGGGTTCTGGTACTTTCGCCAGCCGCGACGATGGAGATAAAATTTTTACAGCGAAGGTTCCGGTAGAAATTGAAGCCGGCAAAACGAAACCCGTTCAGTTTGCCTGGAAGCAAAGCGGTGATTTCCAGAAAGGAAATTACAAGATTGAAATTTATCACAATGGTTTCAAAATTGGTGAAGGTGTGCGGGAATTAAAGAAAGGTGGAATATTTGGTTAAGATTTAAGGTTCTGATATATACAACCCGTTCCGGCTATGCCTGAACGGGTTTTTTTTATTATTAAAGCCCGGGGGAAATATATCCCAGTTTCATTTTGTCATACATGTAAGAAAATCAGG
>JAYWCS010000406.1:0-16096 GCA_043780315.1 Bacteroidota bacterium
TTGTGTGCCGGATTCAACGAGATCCTGTTGCTGAATACTCCGCAAAGCCTTTGCAGATGCTGTATTGCAGGCCAGAATAACCAGCGGGCAGCCCTTGGAAAAAAACCATTGTACAGCTTCGCGTGTGTATTGATAAACGGTTTGAAATGACCGGTTACCGTAAGGGGCACGGGCATTATCTCCCAGATAAATGAAATCATATTGCGGTAGTTTTTCCACAATAGATTTCAATACGGTTAAACCGCCATATCCCGAATCAAAAACGCCAATCGGCTGAAATGAAGGCATATACTAAATTAACGAACTAAAACTAAAAAGGTCATCCCGCATTAAACGAGATGACCTTTTGATAATTATTTGAAGAGATTATTTCAATCCCAGCTTCTTCTTTACCACAGGCAGTAAATCATCTGCAGGTGGTGAGGCGAGCAATGCTTCTTTCGAAAATACATATGTATAGCCATTTTCTTTGGCAACATTCTGTACAATTTCGGTTGCCTTTTTCTGAATGGGCGTCATCAGGTCGGTTTGCTTCTGCTGATAAAGCTGGCTGGCCTGCTGCTGATATCCCTGTAGTTTCATATACAGTTCACCCAGTTGTTTTCTTTTGATTTCAATTTGTGCGCGAGTGTATTTCACCGTATCCTTTGAAGAAAGGAGACTATCCTTCTCATTGAACTCACGTTTCATATCATCAAAATTCTGATTCAACGCTGACTGATAATCAACCATAGATGAATCCGCTTTTTTATATTCAGGCATTGCGGTAATTAACTCGCTGAGGCTGATATAACCGAATTTGGGGGCCTGGGCCTGCAACTTGTTCCCGGCGAGGGTAAGGCTGGTTGCTACTAATACGATGGCAACAATTTTTTTCATAATTGCTTTCTGTTTTCTTTTGTTTTGTTAATAGTTAATTTAATAATTTGTCTCTAGCTTATTTTATCCCAAGTTCTCTTAAAACATCCTCGCTCTTATCCAACTTAGGGTCGGCAAAGATAACAGTAATTCCTTCACTTTTATCTAAAATAAAGTCATACATGCGCGCTACCGCAATTTTCTGTATGGCATTATAAACCTTGTCCTGTATGGGTTTGATCAGTTCCTGTCTTTTTTTGAATAAATCGCCTTCGAAACCAAATCGTTTGCGTTGCAGATCCCGCACTTCTTTCTCCCGGTTAAACAGCTCATCCTCTCTTTTTTTCTTAAGATCATCGGTTAACATAGCCTGCTCGCCTTCATAATCCTTATACATTTTATCCAGAATATACTGTTTATCGTCAATTTCTTTCTGCCATTGGGCACTGAATTGATCGAGCTGTTTCTGAGCTGTTTTGTAATCCGGCATTTTATCCAGAATATACTTGGAATCCACCACAGCGTAACGCTGTGCGCAAAGGGTCGCACTGAAACTTAAAACCAGCAAACAAATCAGTATAACTTTTTTCATATGGAACCTTTTTTAACGTTTATTCCGGCTCAACGCCTAGCATAAAGGTAAAGCGGGAAGCGTTCTTAAGTGAACCATTCTGAATTCTATCCAGTCCGATTCCATAATCGAACCCGAGTAATCCAAACATTGGCAGAAAGAAACGCAGTCCCACGCCCGCATCCCGGCGTAAGCGGAATGGATTATAGTCCTGATAATTATACCATCCATTGGCGGCTTCAAAAAACACTTCCCCGTAAATCGTACTGCTGGGATTGGTCACAAAGGGATAGCGCATTTCCAGCGTGTATTTGTTAAACATCGTAAAGAACTGAGTCGCGTTCTGTTGTTCCGGATTAACCCGCGGATCAGAATTCTGATATACCGGATATCCTCTTTGGGAAACGATATCATATCCCAGCAAACCAAAGTTGTTAGTAAGTCCCGCATCTCCTAACTGAAATCTTTCAAACGGAGAGAAATTCATTTCCCCGTTATACCTGCCCATGAAACCTATTTTTACGGCAGCCTTCAGTACAAACTGCCGGCTCTTATCGGCGCCCATCGGTTTACCAATGGGAATATACCATTCACTGTTTAAACGGAATTTAGTGTATTCTGGCAGGGTAAACTCATCCTGACCCGAATTATAATCAGATTTGAATAATGAATAGGGTGGTGTAAACTGTGCACTGATCAGGAGATTCGAACCGGATCTGGGATAGATCGGTTGATCGATGGAATACCGGCCCAGCGCGACCTTGAAACTCAGGTTGTTGGAATATCCGTTTCTGAAATTCGGGCTGAACAAAGAATAGTTCGTGAGGTCGTAAAGCGTATAATTAAGTGAATAGGTAAGGGTAAAATAATCATCTGGCCATTTCAGCTGTTTACCCAAAGCGATCACCACACCAAAGTTCTTTAATGAATTCGTATCACTGTATGCATATTTTGCAGTTGTATAATTATAGCCACCGGTACGGAAGGCACTCCGGTAAAGGCTCACCGAAAGCGAGTTCCTTTTTTTACCACCCAGCCAGGGTTCGGTAAACGATAAATTATACGATTGATAGGCTTTACCATTTGCCTGAACGCGCAAGCTGAGCTTTTGACCGTCGCCTGTTGGTAAAGGATCCCAGGAAGATTTCCGCCAAATATTATTGATTGAAAAGTTATTGAATGAAATACCAACGGTTCCCGTTACTCCGATCCCGCCACCCCATCCGGCAGAGAGTTCCAGCTGATCGGAAGATTTTTCTTCCACCGACCAGTTGATATCCACTGTTCCGTCTTCCTGGTTGGGAACGATATGCGGTTCCACTTTTTCCTGATTAAAATAACCCAGGTTTACAATTTCGCGGGTTGAACGGATGATATCGGTACGACTGAATTTTTCTCCCGGAATCGTGCGAAGCTCACGACGGATAACGTACTCCTTCGTCTTTTCATTCCCCGCGATGGTGACGTTTTTAATCGTTGCCTGTGGACCTTCGGTCATTCGGACTTCAAAATCGATGGTATCATTGTAAACCGCCGTTTCAACAGGTTCGATACGGAAGAACAGATAGCCGTCGTCGAGGTATAGATCACTCACGCCGCCGCCTTCCTGCGAAACCTGTTTTCCTAATTTCTTATTGAGGATATCGAGATTATACACATCCCCCTTGGTAATTCCGAGTACCAGCGAAAGCAGCGAATCCGGATACTTTGTATTTCCCTTCCAGACTACGTTACCGAAATAATATTTTCTACCCTCATCTACCTTGATGGCAATGTTGAGTTGCTTTTTGCTATTATAAAACAGCGTGTCGGAAACGATTGCCGCATCGCGGTAACCACGGGAATTATAATAATCCAGAATTTTTTCTTTGTCATCCGCGTATTTCTTGGCGTTGAATTTTGCGGAACTGAACAGTTTGAAACGGAAATAGGGATCCAGAAATTCCTTGCTCTTTGTGTAGGAAAGAAATCCCCAGTTATTGATATATTCTTTAAATGTTACGGGCTTGACCACGCCATAAGAAGAAGAATCTTTTGCGGGGTAGAGGGTCAGCTTGGAGGCTTCTTTGGTATCATTCAATTGCTTCTTGAGCCGGCTGGCAGGAATGGCATTCGCACCGTAGAAGGTGATCTGATTGATGCGCACCTTGGTTCCTTTCTCGATACCGAATGTAAGTGTTTCGGAGTTCGGTGTTTTTGGATCCCGTACTTCTGTGATCACTACTTCAACACCCTGAAAGCCTTTATCTGCGTAATATTTCTTGATGTTTTCGTCGGCCGTCTGCTTCATATTCTCCGTAATCACACGGCCCTTGATCAGTCCTGTTTTAATTTTTAATTCGTCGGATTCTGATTTACTCGCTCCCTTGAAGATAAAATTGGTCAGGCGGGGTCGTTCCATGACATTAATTTCAACATATACTTCGGTACCGGTTATTTTGGTGAAATAGATGGCGATATTAGAAAACAGGTTTTGACTCCATAATTTCGTAATCGCCTTACTGAAATTATCTCCCCCCGGTATCATTACTTTATCCCCGATACTCAGCCCTGAAACAGAGATCAAAAGCGATTCATCAAGGTATTTGCTACCGGTAATTTTGAGACCTGCAATAGTGTATTCCTTTGGCGTTTTAGCGGTTTGCAGGGCCAATAAATCAGGATCTACAGAAACCGGATGTGTGGTATCAGCAACCTGCGCCTCAGCGACCGTCATCTTCAGTAAGCAGAAAGTAAGTAAAAAAACACCAGTCAATAAACGTCGTAGCATCCGGGCGGGTTTTTTAGAGCGGCAAATTAAGGGGATTAATTAAAAGTGTTTGTTAAAATACAGGCCAGATCAGCACTACAGGCCATTTATTCTCAGGCATTTCTGAAGGATTCAGGATCTTCAGCCCAGTTGTTCACTGGTTTTCCCAAAACGCCTTTCCCGGGATTGAAAATCCAGGATCGCCTCGTAGAGATGTTCTTTGCGGAAATCGGGCCATAACACGGGCGTAAAAAATAATTCAGCATAAGCTAGTTGATATAAAAGAAAATTGCTGATCCGGTGTTCTCCGCTGGTCCTGATCATCAGTTCAGGGTCGGGGAAACTCCGGGTACAGAGATATTTTTGAAAAATTTCCTGGTTTATCGTTCCGGGATCCAGTTTACCGGCTTTAACGTCCATTCCGAGTTGGCGGGCCGCTTCACCCATTTCCCAGCGGCTACTATAACTGAGTGCCATCACCAGTCGCATGCCGGTATTAACAGACGTTTCTTCGATGGCTTCTTCGAGAACCTCCCGGGTTTTTTCCGGAAGCATCGCGACGTTGCCGATTACATGCAATCGTATGTTGTTTTTATTGAGCGTGGGAACTTCGGTACGGATGGTATCCACCAATAATTCCATGAGTCCGCTCACTTCCTGCTCCGGTCTTTCCCAGTTTTCTGTGGAAAAAGCATACAGGGTTAAATACCCCACTCCCAACTCGGCACATGCTTCTACCACGTTGCGGACGCTTTCCACGCCATGATAATGCCCAAAAAGTCTGTCCTGACCCTGCACTTTCGCCCACCTGCCATTCCCATCCATAATGATGGCAATGTGTTTGGGCAGTCGTGCTGAATTGATCGTGATTTCCAAAGACTCCATGCCCGGTTTTTGAAACGCCGAAGGTATAGAATAATGGTTAATTGCTAATGGTTTATTGTTGGTCGCCGCAGGATCTTGATTTGTCAGTTACGTTTCGCGTGAAGCGTTCATTATGAAGCTTTTAACTTTATTTCGCCGTTGGACACCGGTAAGAACTGATATTAAAAGAGAACATGATTTCAGCAAACAGATATCCGTCTTTCTGGTTACTATAACCGCGCTGTCGTCCCTGATCTCCGATGGGGGTGCCGGTTTCGTAACTCCGATCCTGCAGCAGGGCGGCCGGTGAGCCCGCGGGAAACTTGTCAGCGCCCGCGTAGGTGGTGCTCACATCATCGAGATAATCCGTTGTCGTAAAACGGTAAACGATTTCAAAACCGATATTCATGTTGGGATTCAAATTGTATTTGTATCCGAGTCCGAGCGGAATATAGGCCGCGGTGTTACTATATGGTTTACGACCCTGATACCCGGCATTTTGTCCTTCGGTACCCAGCTCCCGTAGATAATATTTTTGTCCCCCCAGATAGGCATACGGGTCAAAGCTCAGCATGCCGATACCCAGTGTCAGATAGGGCGTAGACCGGTGATCGCCGTCGCCCGGAATAAAACGAAAGAAATTGAAATCTCCCTGCACGCCCAATTCCCAGATATTGGTATTAAAACTGAGATTGCGTCGCAGATCGTACGCATTTTGTGTATTATACACATCCGAGTAGCCCAGTTTGGCAAAGTGGCCCGCGACGCGAACAGCGATATAGTCATTGAGTTGCTTCCTGAAAAATACTCCCAAAGCCGCTTTGGGGGTATTAAAGTGGTAATCCGGGTTGAGGTCGCCGAAATATTGAGCCACTCCAAAAGAAACTCCAAATTCCCCCTGATAAACATAGCTATTGTCCGGTTGCGCATCGGCTGGGAAGAAAAACAAAAAAAACACCATCGTTGCCAAAAAAAATTGCTTCATACCTACTAGATAATTGATAATTTCTGACTTTCTGGCCGATATAAACTGACTAACGAAGCAAAATCTTTTTTCTTATAAGAAAAATGTTAATTCCGGCGGTCCAACCCCCAGGACAATTTATTCCGAAGGGTCTGCAGGAAATTATTTTCGTTTAACCGAACCAGGGAGATATTAAACTTCTCCCTTCGAACGGCAAGCTGCACATTTTTATCGACAATTTCTTTCCTTGAATCGAGGGCGCAAAGAAAATTTTCTGATCTTCCTTCTACCTCAAATGAAATGACATTGTCGTCTGGCACCACAATGGGCCGAACATTTAAATTATGCGGAGCCACCGGATTAATTACAAAACTACCGGATTCCGGGAATACGACCGGACCACCGCAACTCAGCGAATAGCCGGTTGAGCCTGTTGGAGTAGAAACAATCAATCCATCGGCCCAATAAGTATTCAAAAATTCTCCATTCAGATAAGTGTGAATTTTTATCATCGGGGAAGAATCTGTTTTGTGAATCGAAAATTCATTCAGCGCATAAGGTGTTTCTCCAAACAATGGTTTGTTCGCATCCAGATGAATCAGGGATCTCTGATCGGCAACATACGTTCTGTTTACGAGCGCCTTCACGGCGGTGATCATATCACCTTTTCCAATGCTGGCCAGAAATCCCAATCGCCCGAAATTAATGCCGATCACGGGAATATTCTTGTCCCGAACAAAAGCCAATGTGTCCAATAACGTGCCATCTCCACCCAGACTGATTAAAAAATCGATCGATGCATCGAGATCTTTGGATGAATGAAAAAACTGCAGATCGGGCGGAAAACGAAACGCGCCGCTGATCTGTTCGTAAAAAGCATGAAAGATCACAGGCTGTATACGCTGGCGTTCGAGTTCGTCCAATAACTGCTGCACTTCGCCCCGTTCTTTTTCTTGTATTATCCGGCTATAGATTGCTATTTTCATTGTTAAAAATCATTTCTGATATGAAAAAATAAACCTTTTTCTCCTAATTGGTTTACACTGAATTCGGTGCGGAACACGAAATCATAAAAGGTAACTACATCAAATCCGACCCCTCCGGAATACAACAAGGTGTTTTGCAGACTGTTCTGATTATTATATTTATTCAATACATACCCCAGGTCAAAATATGTTTTTGCATAAATCCGGAATGGAATATGATCGTGCGACGTGCGACGCAGAAAAGGCACATTGAATGAAGTCAGTTCCCGCATAACCGTATTCCGGGCAAGCAGCAGACCGACCCCGTCCACCACATATTTTTCCAGTCCACGCATATAATAATCACCATACCCCAATAACTGCTGATTATAAAAAGGTTGTTTAAAAGGAACGCGGAGCACGCCATAATTCTGGGAAACGAAATACATTTTCGGAGCAAAAGAAAATGCCTCAAAAGTTTTTGCGAGCAACTGTGTCATATTCATATCAGCGGAAATACCTCTTTGGGTGAGGCCGCCTTCAAACAAAAATCCCTTTGTGGGATAGGGCACATAATCAATATTATTATAGTTTACAGTGTAAGAAAACTCCGGATAAAAAACAGCCAGCTTTCCGTTTAGAAAATAATTTGGATTATATACCAGTACTGAACTATCTATTTTCAACTGATTCAGACTGAACCGGAAAAAGTGTTTTGTTCGGATAGCCGGCCGGAAATAATACCGAATGGAATAGGTAGTGCGTGTTTGTAAATATCTGCCGGTATTGGGGAGACTGTCCCGGTTAACGAAAACCTGTTTGTTACCGGAAGTAATGATGTTCAGCTCCTGCATTCCGGAAAGCAAAAAACCGCCTCCGAATCCATGCACGAGGTTTCTACCGGTGTTGGGGCGATCATACGCCAATTCAATTTCTCTTGAGTAGCCCGTGATTAACCAGATGCGCAGATAATCATTGCGGCCGGTAAAATTATACTGCGAGTATTTCAGGCCATAATCCAGTCGCTTGAGACTGAAACCGGTTTCAGCCCAGGCCGTGAAATTCCGGTCGATCGGCCGAACATAAGGTAAGGGGAAAATATACCATCTTTCTTTCACATCGATATTGAGGTCCAAGGTGAATCCGCGGAACTCCTTTAAATATACTTTCACCTCATTGAAAAGTTTCGTTGCAATCAGGTGCTCCCGGGCATCGGAAAAATACCGCGTGATCTGCTGCAGCGTCAGCGAGTCGCCGCTTTTAAAAGGCAGTTCACGTTCTATAATAAAACTTCGTGTAATCCGGTTGCCGCTAATATAGATATTGCCGACTACAAAGAGATGGGCTTGCGGCGGAATGCTGTCGGGCAATGCAGGCGTTGCGCTTTTACCTGCATTTCCGTGGAGAAAGCCGATCATCAAAAAAAAGAGCAACAGATATTTATCCGTTTTTCGGATCATACGGTTTTTCCCCGGTCTTTACATGAATACAAAAGATGGATTAAATACTCAGGTAATTCATCAGGTGATTATAATTACTGCGCAATTCGTTCTCATACTGCTCTTCACCAAAATAATATTTGATTTTGTATTCATAACGCTGGAAAGTGGCGATGATATCGGAGATTTCCATTTTATTTATGCGCAGGGTAATATTAAATGTTGTGGTGAGGGGATCAAAATAGGTGTTCAGCTGGGTAATCTGGGCGTCATTGGTCTCTACCAGTTTGATAATTTCTGAAAAAGCAAAATTTACCCTGTCCATTTCCAGCACAATAATAGCACCCGGATCGCCGGCTCCGATCAATTTATCAGCATAACGAAGCAAAACCTGGGCGGTGATGGCGCCGATATATTCCGTTTCCGCATTAATCACCGGAATGAGGGTGAATTGAAACTCACTACAAATATGCAGGGTTTCCAGCATGTGGCTGTCGCCCTGAACACAAGCATGAGTAAAAGCACTCTGCATTGTACTCAGCAATGCCCCGTCGGGTGCATCGATCAGACTGTCTTCACTTATGCAGCCCAACAATTTATTGTCTAAAATCACCGGCAAATGAGCCACGTGATGATCGATCATCGTGTCTTTCGCTAAGAGAACCGTGTCTTCCAGCCGCATGGGTGGAATACCGGCCGATAAAATTTCAAGGTTTAACACAGCAAGGAATTTAGTGATAAGATCTTATCTGTCTCATGCCACTGCTGCAGGTTCGTTTAGTTTGGTCAGAAACTGGAATAATATTTCATTGAATGCATCGGGAACCTCCATCATAGGGGCATGTCCGCATTCGTCTATAAAATGTAGCTCACTGTGGGGAATCAAGCGTTGAAACTCTCTGCCTACAAAAGGCGGTGTAATACCATCGTTTGCTCCCCATATCAATAACGCGGGTTGTTTGATTTGATTGAGTTCCTCACCCAAATTATTTCTGATCGCGCTTTTGGCGAGTGCAATGATTTTGATGGCTTTTATGCGGTTATTGATGATTTCATACACTTCATCCACCAGCTCTTTACTCGCTGTCTCGGGATCATAAAAAGTCAGTTCCGTCTTCTTCTTGATGTATTCGTAGTCGCCCCGTTTGGGATAAGAATCTCCCATAGCGGTTTCAAAAAGTCCTGAACTTCCGGTGAGGATGATGGATTTGATCCTTTCGGGATGCTTCAAAACATGGATTAACGCCACATGCCCACCGAGTGAGTTACCCAACAGATGTACATTCTTGTAATTGCGATGTTCAATGAACCGGTAAACGAATTTTTCCAGTCCTCCGACGGAGGTATGTAAAATATCCAGATCGAACAAAGGAAGCATTGGCACCACTACTTTATAGTGCTTGCGGAAATACTCGATCAGGCCTTCAAAATTGCTGAGCGCTCCAAATAAACCATGCAACAGCACCAGAGGCTCCCCTTCGCCTTCTTCAATAAACCGGAACTTATCGACCTGTTTGATATCGTACTGCATCGAACTGTTAAAATAAATCTGATAAAAGAATCGCTAAAATAGACGATTTACCGCGAAAATCGTGTCTTTCAAAAGCCTATTAATCTTTTCATTACAAATGTACGATAACTGATTTAGGTTGGATACCGGATGACAGGAAAGAAATTATTGAATGCCGCGGGCGATTTTATCAAAAAAACCTTCGAGGGTCCTGAACATATCGTGTCCGTAGGGAATTAATCCGGTAAACAGCCGGATCACTTCGGGTCCGAATGGCGCAATCATTGTATACAGGTGAGAATCTGCGATAGATTGTTTTGAAATAAATCCCGAACGCGTGCCGTAAAACAAAATCACACTGTATACGGCAACATACAAAAGTGTATAAAACAGGATGCCCCCCAGTTTATTCAGCCATCCCAGCAAAACCCAAGTGATCATTTTTTCCAACAGCCGGCCGGCCCATTGAATGATCAGCAATACCAGGATAAAAACAAGTATAAAAGCAAGTACCGGCAACCAGCGACTGTTAATATGCAGATCCGATTTCATATGCGTTGCCACCACGGCTGATAATTTTACCGCCGCTGCCAGACCGATCAAACCGCAAACCAAAGAAAATAACGCGACAATTAATCCCTTACTCCAGCCCTGCACAACGGCCAGTATGAGAATGATATAAAAAATAATATCGATCATAGAACTATGAAGTTAAGACTATTCATTTACCGCAGTTTTAAATGCATTATTATTTCCCATAGCGGGAAAAAATAAAAATAATTCCGGTAGCACTTGCATTTATGAATTCTGCGTTTAATCTTTGTTTTATCAACAGCAATAGCGCAGTTGAAAAGTCCTGGCTCGTTCGAGCAACTTCCAATTATCCCACTTGATTTTTTAGATTCTTTCCAAGCCTATGAATTACGAATCCACTACCTGATCAACCCCCGATCAATCCGTAATTTATTTTTTTAACATACCCTAAATTGAGAATTATGAAAGCGATCTCTACTTTTGCAACGCTATTGCTTATCGTTACCACTGCCGCTACCAGCGCCGTTCTTTATCTAAGCGAGAATTATAATATTTCAGCTGTACTTTGTATCGTCTGGATCGTTTCTCTGACCCTTTGGATCAAATCTGCCGGACTCCAGTCATTGCAGTCTAAACCGCAGACCGCTTAATTGCAGACCGCTTCATTTATAAAACAGCGAAGTGCCCTTTCAGGCGCTGCCAGAAAACTTCTTCCAATATATTTTGCGAATTGATTTGGTGAATTGTTTATACAGATTGTAGACAGATTTAAAATACATGTAACATCATTATAAACAAATCACCAAACCTTGCGCTACGATTCTAATGTTTTAGCACTTTACATTCAACCCGCCGGTTGATTTCACGACCTGCAGGGTTATCCTTGCCATCAATCGTGTCGGGAGCTATCGGACAGCATTTACCCATCGCTTTACCCTGTAGTTGATTCAACTTTATCCCACGAATTTGCAAATAGTGTATACATGCATCAACTCGTTTCTGTGCCAGAATTAAATTATACTTTTCCCCTCCGATACCATCCGTATACCCTTCGATCTGTATCACCATATCAGGGAATTTCTTTAAAATTTTCGCCAGCGAATCCAGATTATCATGCGCGGAATCGCTGAGTGCTGCTATTTTGTATGCGAAGTTTCCAACATGAGATGAACGTTCAAGTGATTTCAACAATTTTTCTATCTCTTTTTCCGGATATATAATGCCCTGCATACAAATATCATTCACTAAAGAATCCTTGCCCTGAATACTTTGCAGGTTGAAGTCTGCACTCGCCGGCTCATAACCTGTTAGTGCCGCGCTGACTTTAAAGTGCGCCGAATTATGCAATTCAAATGTATAACTGCCCGCCGTATCGACGCGGTATTTGCCCAATATCCGGTCCGGATGACGTAAATCAGTAACCGTCACTGCGACATTTAACAAGGGATGTCGGGTTTGACAATCCACAATCGTTCCATGCACATACTGTGTATTGTTGCCTTTCACGGAGAACAATGCCAGGCAGCATTCAGAGGAACGGTCTGAACTGACCCACCCGGTATTCCATAAATTATCGTCATCCGTACCTATATAATAGAGATCATCTTTCGTTGAATTCAACGGCGCGCCCGCATTAAGGGGCTTCTCCCAGTTTCTCAGATTAAACGTACCTCTGGCGTAAAACAAATCAAACCCGCCCATACCTACCCGGCCGTTGGTAGAGAATACCAGCGTTCGGGATTTTTCGTGGAAAAAAGGGGCTTCCTCATCGCCTGCTGTGTTAATTACATTGCCCAGATTCTTTACCTGAATCACTGCATGGTTGGTGTCCAGCGAGGCGGCCCATAAATCGTAGCCGCCGGAACCACCCGGTCGGTCGGACGAGAAAATCACATAGCGGTCGTCGCCGGTAAGAAACGGTTGTGCACTATTGGATCCTTCTACATTGAGCGGATCGTCTGCTTTCACCGGTAGTGACCATCCCTTCTTAGCCTGACGACTCATATAGATAGCTGAACCGGTATGCCCGTTTTTGCTCGTCCACCGTGTAAAAAACATCACCTGACCATCCTGGCTAAAGGAAGCCATTCCATCATTGACGCCGGTTTCAGTGGGGAACTTCATTTGCTCAGCACCCAGCAGGGGGTTTTCGGTTGAACTGGATTGATACAACGTGTTTGTATAAACGGATTGCCCGTTTTTCGCTTTCTCTTCCAGGATGGCCGTAAACACGACACGATCTTCTTTTCTTTTCGCCAGTGCATATCCGGAGGCCGGCGCTAAACCCTTCATCTCTTTCAAAATAAACAGATCGTTTGCCCGATCAGTTTGCTGCTGTATAAATTTCAAATTATTTAATTCCCGGTCGGCCCCGAGCAGGACCTCATCCATCTGGGTGTGTTTATCCAGAAAGGCCGTGATCTGCACGAACGCCTCCGCATAGTTTTGATTCGTCCGAAGCGTTACGGCATACCAATATCGTGCTTCCGGGTAGGCCCTTTCTGAAAATTTAATTGACTCCTTATAATATTTTTCCGCTTTCTGAAAATTGTTGATCAACCGGTAGCTCTCGGCCAGATGATAAACTGCCTCCTGATGCGGGTCGATATTTGCTTCCCTTTTTACCTTTTTTTCTATGGAGAACGGAGTCGATCTCGGTCTGGAATTTCTTTCAGTAGCCAGATATTTTTCATATACCTGTGTCGCCTCGTAATAATTTTTATTTTTAAACAGGATCTCAGCCTGATTAAACAATCCACTCCCCTGTTGGGCATGCCCATAGAGCATTCCGACGGTCAGGATTAAAATATTGAGTAGAAATTTTTTATGTAATGAGGGATGCACCATGAAATATTTTTTATTGAATTCAATCAGTTTAATATCCTAAAATCTGGGACAATAAAATCGGCTCGTGCCCATATTGGATTTTCTTTTCGCTACATAAGAAATAGAAAATTCCAAACTGTTGCCTTTGCTACCGGCGGCACTTTTTGCAGATGCATCCACATCATAACTCAACCCGAACGTAAGGCCCTTATAATAAAATCCGGCAAAGGGCGCCACCGCATCGTTTAACCGATAGTAAGCGCCCAACATCACATCTGTATTTTCATTGGCATATAACTGAAAATAAACGCCTGCCATTTTTTCCTGGGCATCCCCCTGTCTCATATAAATGGCAGTCGGCACAATAGAAAGCAGATCGGAAGCCATGATCCGCACGCCGGCTTGTATACTATACCGTATGTCTAATTTCGACTGACTCCCATTGGATAAATATGGATTATTCGGCTGGGTGATATGGTAGGCTGCTACTCCCCCAAAAAAGCTCAGAGTCTTGTTAGGTACCGCATCATAATAGGCAATTCCTGCGCCGGCATCAAAAGAAGTCATCTGCGGTTTTAAAAAAGTTTCATTGGAATTATTGGATGCATTATATCCTACGCCCGATACCCACTGCGAACCAAACTGCATTTTTGTTATATCGAACTTGCGACTTATAAACCCCATTTGCATCGCCATCACCAGGTAATGATCCGCATTTTTCCCAAACCGAACGCCCGTATAGGCCATCGTCAGGTAACCATTTGTAAAATTATAGGCACCGTCATTAGACCCCTGATTCACCAGATTAAAACCAAAATTTGCGTTTTTATTCGTTGTTTTTTCTGCAGAAAGCCCTTTGGTGGTAAGCGTATTTCCATATTGGCTTCGCCAGATGCCAGATACGCGATAGTCGCCGTCAAAGGCACCCGTAAAAGCCGGGTTCATGCTCATCGGCTGAATAAAATATTGCGAGAAATGCGGATCTATCTGGGCATGCACTCGTTGCCCAATGAAACAAGTCAGCAGGGCGACCCACAAAAATTTCCGTTTTATATTTTTTTTCATGATTGATTAATTTCATCTGCGCCATTTGCATGAACGCGGTTATATATTATCTGATCAGGCTTATTGTTCCTTTTCGTTTAACACTGACGTTATTATAGAATGTTACTTTGGCTTCGTAAACATATACTCCGACTGCCTGCGGACGACCCTTCCAGGTTCCATCCCAACCGCCTGCTGCATTTTGTGTTTCAAAAATCAACTCACCCCACTGATTATAAACCCGCAGTGTAACATCCCTGACAGACGAGCCGTAGACTTTGAATATATCATTGGTACCATCTCCATTTGGCGAGAATGAATTCGGGATGAAGAAGTCTTTCAGGTTCGGATCTACTGTCACAAACAGCGTGGCTGTATCCAGACAACCGTCGGTTGATTGTGCGATCACTGTAAATGATTTCGAAGAATCCTTCACGACAATGTTTTGTATGGTGGCGGTTTGATCGGCGAAGAATATATCAGGCGACCAGGACAGCACATTGTAAGAGAAGTTGCCGGTTGTTACCAGCGTTGTATTCGTTCCTGCCAGTACCGGATCCGGATTCGCTGTCAGTGTCAGTTTGAATGGTTTCACGGTGATATCTACACTGGCCGTATCCGAACAACCATTGGTTGTTGTTGCGATGGCGAGGTAGGTAGTATTCACCAGCGGCGTGGCAGTGACCACCGCTCCCGATCCAAGTCCCGGCCAGTCGATCGTATTACCCGGTGAAACCGCGGTCAGCGTAATCAGACTTCCCTTACAAATGTCTGTATCACTGCTGGATGCCGTAACTGTTGGCTTCGTAAAGATGGTTATGGTGACAGGTTGAATATTTGAGTTACATCCTGAACTGATATCCGTGCCTTTTACATAATACGTTCCACCTGTTCCCACTGCTGTCGGATTCAATAACGGCTGGGTTCCGGCAAAATCCTGATAGTATGTAAAGCTCAGACCCGTCTGACTTCCCGCAGTGACTGACGGATTTGTCAGGTCGATTGTCGCCGGGAAGCAGGTGCCCGCCGGATTATTTATTACCAGCGTTGGATTCTTAACAGTTACAATCGTCGTCGTGCTATTCCCGCAGGTGCCGTTCGTAAAACTGTATACCACCGTATAGGTTCCTTCCGTAGAAGTCGCCAGATTGATATCGCCGGTTACCGGATTCAGACTGAGACCGCCAGACGACGCAAAGGTTCCGCCGGCTTGTCCCGTGAGACTCACATAAGCCACATTTTGTGTACAGTATGGTGATCCGTTATAAGAAATGCTCGCCACCGGAAGCGGGTTGATGGTCACCACTACGGGTTGAATATCTGAGCATCCGGATGCATTGGTTCCCCTGATATAATACGTGCCACCCACCATAATAGAAGTTGGATTGGCCAGTACAATGGTTCCCGCAGCGTCTTTAAAGTACGTAAACGTGAGTCCGACTGTACTACCGGCAGTGACTGCTGGCTGGGTAATATTCACCGGAATCGGGAAACAAACTGCCGCCGGGTTCGTAATCACGACCGTTGGTTTAGTATTGATCGTAACAACGACTGGTTTGATATCAGCGCAACCTGTTGCCAGGGTGCCGCGGATATAATACGTGCCACTCGTGTTGACGGCATTCGGTGTTGCAAGGCTTATCGTGCCGGCTGCATCGGTGAAGTAAGTATATGTGAGACCTGCCGTACTACCAGCAGTTACTGCAGCAGCCGTAAGATCTATTGTTCCTGGAGCACATACCGCTGCCGGGTTCGTAATCGTAACCGTTGGT
>JAYWCS010000407.1:0-3713 GCA_043780315.1 Bacteroidota bacterium
GGAGACGGAAAATATGGGGCGATAAGGAAACGTGCCGGTCGTATGAATAAGTAGTGCTGTGATTAATTGCTACACGTATAGCCATAGGGAGAAATTAACGCGATGAATCGCAAGAATCGTATATCTGGATAGCTGTTTGAAGATAGCTAATTTAACGGAATTGCCCTACTGCTTGTAAATCCCCTGTCAAGGCCATGGTAATCGCGAAAAATTAACAATAAGGCGTTGGGTTTGCAGTTATTTATAGGTGGTTCTACGGTAGAGTCACTAATACATTTAAATTAAAATAACGATATGAAAAAGTTCGCAGGTATACAAACCAATGCTGCCCTGTTTATCTTGTTTTCGTAAAATTCCTGTGTTACCCGCGCCGCATCCGGTGGTCATTATGGAGAACATCCGTGTTATCTGCATGCCCTTTCCGATTTACGGGCTGCCCGCTGGATGATTGAACATCCGGATCATATAGGCCGCCGGTATGCCGTTGATTTTTTACGCAAGTCAAGAAATGATATTGCACAGGATGAAGACAACCGGTTCGCGCAGGGATTACAGACCAGGGCCTATATGCATATTAATGCCGCAATTCATGCAACCCGAAAAGCAATTCACCAATAAAGTATCAGGATTTTATAAGTCTTTTTAATCACCGGGTACCAGCGACTGAATATTTAAAACAAGTTCTTCGCTGGTGCTTTTTTTTATATATTATTTCGGAATCCGGTCGATTAAAATATTGAGAACTTCAAAAAAGATGAGAATGATGACCACCCATTCCAGGGTCAGGCTGTTGCGGTTTTGAAGTAGATCCTTGAATAGCTCCATATTTTCTTTAACGATACCCAGTCCTTCCTGAATAGTTCGAAAACGTGCCTGCAGATCAAAAATCTTTTTTAATCCGATATCGAGCTTGTTTAAATTTTCATCCTCCCATGTTTCTTCGGGCGAGTCAAAAATATATAAGTTGACTGAAATCCTGTTTTTCAGATTCAGCGTGCGTCCGATATATTTTTTTAACTTAATGCCGCCCAGTTCGATCCGTCCTTTTTTTTCTAATTGCTGTGTATAAAAATTCGTTTCTTCCAGCAGTGAGCTGGTTTGCTGATTGTAATAATCCAGGGCAACACTCTGGGATACATTGAGCATAATGAGTCGCAATACCTCAATGTCGAGTGTAGGAATTTCTATTTTATTATATCCGTAATTAATCGCCGGGGCCTCTGTTTCAATATCAAATTCATCACTAATGCGCTGGTCAAATAAATTTTTGCAGAAAGGTGAAATCAGCTGAAAGAAGACGGTCATTTCGATTTCGGAATATCCTAAAAAACAAACGATACCATATTTGAAAACATAAAGATATTTCTGGTTATCGGGCAAATAAAATAATTCATCGGTATCCGAGTAATGAATCATGGCGGAATAAGAGGATTTAAACAGCTTGATGTCGATGGTATCGGCTACCTGAAAGGAGATGACTTTTAGATTCATATAATGATCGTTACGCCGCACTAAAGTTACGGAATTGGCCCCCGGAGTGTGCTCGCAGTCCAGCTGGATAATTTCGGATTTATTTCATCAATACATGTCCTGACAATATAAAGTAAGTAATTTCCCGGATTTAGTAGAGGATGTTTACTTTTCCGCAATGTTTCTGTAAAAAATTCTGGATGGAATGGATAAAAGCGAAAGAGCAAACCGAAATTTTATCTGATGTTACCCGGCTGGAATGGTTGGAAACAAACGGATTGGGCGGCTGGTCCGGCTCAACACTGGCCAATTGTCATACCCGCCGTTATCATGGTTTGCTGATGGCAGCCACGGTACCACCGGCCGATCGTTTTTTATTGGTTTCGAAACTGGATGAAACCATTGTATACGGCGGAATTCGTTATGAACTTGGCTGCAATCGTTATGGAGATATTATAAGTCCCGATGGAATTCAATACCTGAGTAGTTTTAAAAAAGATTTATTTCCAACCTGGACATATGATATAGCGGGAATTCGTATGCTCAAATCCATTGCGATGGTTTATGGCGAGAACACCACGCTGATCAAATATGAAGTGTTGGAAGCCGGGGGCCTTTTTGAAATGGAATTACTCACCCTCATTGCGGCCCGGGATTATAATAGCCTGCAACACGCCAGCAGTGAAATTTTCCGGGATGTTGATTTTCAAAATGGCATTTTCCATAACCAGCCGTTTGCCGGGGCGCCGGATATTTATATTGCGGTGCCGGGTTCCTCTTTTCAATCTGTTAATAAATGGTATTTTAATTTCAATTATGTCGTGGAAAAATACCGGGGACAGGATTTTACGGAAGATCTTTTCAACCATGGCATATTAAAAGTCAGTTTGCAGGCCGGAGATACTTTATATGTGATGGCCTCAACAGAAAATCCGGCGGGTAGAAATCCCATTTTGCTTTTTGAAAAAGAACTTCAGCGAAAGCAAAGGCTGCTGACCGGTGCGACGGATATTTTGCTGCAGAAATTAACCCTCGCAGCCGATCAGTTTATAGTAAAAAGAGAAATAACGGTGGCTGGAGAAATACCCGTTTCCCTGAAAACGGTAATTGCCGGATACCATTGGTTTACGGACTGGGGGCGGGATACCATGATTTCGCTGCCCGGACTCTGTTTATGTACGGGTCGGTTGGCGGATGCAAAGATGATTTTGTCAGTGTTCGCAAAATCAGTAAGTGAAGGGATGTTGCCCAACCGTTTTCAGGATTTTGGTCAGCCTCCCGAATACAATAATGTCGATGCAACCCTTTGGTATTTTAATGCCATACATGCTTATCTGTTAGCGAGTGGCGACAGAAATTTTATTCTCCATGAAATTTTGCCTGTATTAAAAAATATTATTGAATGGCATTATAAGGGGACCCGATTCAATATTCATGTGGATGCGGACGGGTTATTATATGCCGGTGAAATCGGACAACAACTGACCTGGATGGATGCCCGTATTGGGGACCTGGTCGTGACGCCGCGTATGGGTAAGCCGGTGGAAATTCAAGCACTCTGGTATAATGCGTTGAGAATATTTGAATCCCTGTTGCTATTGAATGGTGAGGCTGGGGCTGCCGGAAAAATTCATAACGGGGCTGAACATGCCAGAGCGAGTTTCTTTCAAAAATTCTGGTATGCCCCCGGCAACTATTTGTATGATGTGATCGATGAAAACGGCAATCCGGATCCAACGTTGCGTCCCAACCAGTTATTCGCATTGAGCCTGCCTTTTCATTTGCTTGACGGTGACAGAGCCACGGCCGTGTTGGATATTGTGCGGGCAAAATTACTTACGCCCGTAGGATTACGCAGCCTCTCGCCAGACGATCCGAAATACTGCGGGCACTATGGGGGAGATGGTTTTCAGCGGGACAGCGCCTATCATCAGGGTACGGTCTGGAGCTGGCTGCTGGGAGTGTATATTGAGGCGCTTCTGAAAACAAACAGCAGCCGCTACAAAGCCGAAGCACTTGCTATCGTTACTCAGTTTGTATTTCATCTGGATGAAAACTGTATCGGTTCTGTTTCCGAAATATTTGATGGCGATGCACCACATGCACCGCGCGGTTGTGTGGCACAGGCCTGGGGCGTAGCGGAAATATTACGGGTTGTCAAAACATATTCATTGTTTCATGCGAGCAGTTGATATCCACATTCAGGCAGCATCCGGCGGGCTCAGCCAAATGCGCGCGTCCTT
>JAYWCS010000408.1:0-4463 GCA_043780315.1 Bacteroidota bacterium
CATTGCTGATAATTAGTTTACGATCCAGCCAGGCCGTTTCTTCAAGAATATTCCCTGCATTCACCGGCAGGGCCTGCACTTTATATCTCAGTTCATTGCGGATCGGCCGCATCGAATTCGCAGCCGTGTTCACTGTTAACTGGTTAACGAAAGTCAGCTTTTCATAGGGTGACAACGTAATTTCTTTACCCGGATCATCATTCAGTACCACCTGCACTTTTCCGGAAATCAACGTCGTTTCGATTTCTTCATCTTCCCGATAAGCTTTTACGTTAAAACGCGTTCCCAATACCCGCACCGTCAAGCCGCCCGCATGCACCAGAAAGGGCGCATCGGCGTCTTTAGTAACTTCAAAAAACGCTTCCCCTATTAAGGTCACTTCCCGGTTGGTTTTTGAAAATACATCCGGATAAATCAACCGGCTCCCTGCGTTTAACCAGACATTTGTACCATCTGCCAACACCAGTTCGGCGGTAGCTCCAAAATGCGTATCGGCTATTTTAGATTTCACTACTGCCTGCCGTTCCAGGGACACACGACTCGGGCCAAAGTAATAAACTGATCCCCCGGCGAATAAAATAAAAAGAATCACTGCGGCCATCCACTGTTTCCTGAAACTGACCAAACGACCAAATCGCACCCTGTTTCTTTCGCCAACCGTTTTGATCTCTTCGTCTGACTCCTCAATTAATTTTGCTTTCAAAAACTGCCAGCCATGATGCACCAGTTCATCCCGGGGGATATTCTTCTCAAAATGACAGGGCATTGCTTGAAGAGAAACCAGAATTTCATTCAAATAGGCATAGTCCGGATTTTTTGATAACAAGGCGGATAGCTCCTGCATGTCATCATCCGTCGCCAGTCTGCCGATCTGCCGGGTCATCAGCTCAAAAATCCGCTCACTTTCCATATTGTACATCTAAGGACAGTTCAGGGTTAAAATTTTCTTAAAAGAAATCCATTTATTTTTAAAAAACTTTTACCTGGCAGAAAAAGGCTTTAAGTCCGCTACACTTTAACATGATAAGCGCGCAGGGAAGGTTTTAAAAGCTCTTTCAGCTTTTTCAATGCGATCACCAGCTGTGTCGTGACCGTTTTATAGGAGATGTCGAGAATACTGGCGACTTCAGCGCAGGCTAGCCCGTCCTGTTTCACCATTTTGAATATCAGTTTACAGCGCGGGGGAAGTTGATTAACCGACTTTTCGATTAGCTTTCTCAATTCATCGGTCATCATCACCTGTTCCGGGTCGGGACTCATATAAAAATGATCCGTGGTGATTTTTTCGAGGTCAATATTTTTTTTGGCCGACGACTGCTGCATGTAATTAATGGCGGTATTTTTCACGGCAACATAGAGGTAGACATTGATATTTTGGATTTTGTCCAAATGCCCTCGTTTTTGCCAGAGCTTCAACAACACATCATTGATAATTTCTTCAGAAAGCTCTTTACTTTGAATAAAAGTGAAGGCAAACTGAAATAGCTTAAAAGCATTCTCTTTATAGAATTCTTCAAAAGCATTTTCATCATTGTCAAACTGTATGCGATGAAGTAAATTTTGCATAAACCTGCTTCGTTTTTTGTTTAATACATTGATGTCACCACTTCAATGGCCCCATTATTTTTTGCTGCAACCAGCAATACCTGATTGCCTTGTTTTATTTTTATCATATTGCGGATATCGCCCGGCAGATACAATCCGGTTTGCGGATATAACAACGGCGAAAAATTTCCTTTTCCGTCTCCTTTCAGCACCAGTCCGATCCCCCCGTCCAGCGGACCCATCTGCGCCCGGAAAGGATAGAAATTCCCGGCCAGAATAATATCCGGGTGACCATCATGGTCCACATCCTCCGACACAATGCCATTCACCATACTGATTTGTGCATAAGCAGGCAGCGGCATTATGGTCCATTTTTTATTTCCGTCATTACGCAAGTAGATCGATTGAAACGTTTTTGCCTCCACTGTTTTCGCCTGCGCTAATTCTTCCGCGCTGAACATATCACTGAGCTGCGCATCGGCATAATCGGCATAACGCGGGAATTTTTTCTGGAGGGAAGGTATCTGTTTAAAAATTTCATCGCGTGAAAAATAAGGGTAACTTTTACTTTGACTGTAAAATGAAAGCAAGGGATCCATCAAACCATCTCCGTTGAAGTCCGCATACGTGATCCGCATCGGCTCCTGCGCAGAGGCTTTCATCTGCGTATTTAAACCCAGATTTCCGATTACCAGATCCGTATCTCCGTCCTGATCGAAATCATCGGCACCGATCCGGCTCCACCAGCCCTGTGTTTGTGACAAACCATACGCTTGCGTTTGATCCGACAGTTTCCCCTGGTGATTTTCAAATATACTGATCGGCATAAACTGGCCCACCACGATCAGATCCGGCCAGCCATCCTTATTCAAATCCACCCATAAGGCATCCGTTACCATTCCGGGATGCGCCAGCAGGGTATCTGTTTGCAGGGAATCTTTCACAAACCGGATCATGCCCGGGCGACTCATATTTTTCAGAATGAAACTTTCCGGAGAGTCCGGAAAGAAGCCGGGTTTAAAACGCCCGCCAACAAAGAGATCCGGCAATCCGTCCCGGTTCATGTCTGCCGCGCGTGCACAGGAACCACTCACGGTTTCTACCGGAAGAGCCTCGTTGACCTGACTAAAATGACCGTTGCCATCATTCTCAAAAATCCGGTCCTGATAATTTTTACTATGTAACGGATAATCCGCTCCCCCACTCACCAGATATAAATCCATATCGCCGTCACCGTCTGCATCGAAGAAAAGCGCATCAGCATTCGTGATTTCCTTGTTTGCATTCCAGGGCTGTGCACCCGCGGGATTAAATTTCCCGTCTTTTGTTTGCAGATATAAAATACTCGCCTGACCGCTCGAGGCGCCGATAAAAAGATCTTCGAGTCCGTCCCCATTTACATCCGCTTTGGCAATACAGGGACCGATTTTGGACAATTGATAAGGCAATAAGGGTGAAATCTTAAAGTCGACAAAAGCTGATTGCTGATGCACAAAATTGATTCCCGAACCGGCGGTAATATCCTGAAATAATTTTTTGTGCGTTCGTGTCCGCGCTGTTGAATCGGAGAAAGCATTTACTCTTTCGTCGATAACCAGCAGTTGATCTGCTTTTACGTTTTGCAGGTAAGACTCTTTCCCGCCGGGCCATTTTATTTTAATTGATTCAATGATACTATCCGCACCGAGCCCGACATGCATAATGGGGTCGACGGACGACTGAAATCCGCGGCTGGTATATTCTTCCTGCATCTGATGGGTATGCTGTGTTTCAACAAATACTTTTGCGCCAATGCCAAAGGTATTCAACCCTTCTCCTTTCAGACGGATACGAATAAAATGCGTCTTTTTATTTTCTGCAGTATGATTCTGGTAAATGGTTGCGATGTCATTTAAATTATTGATCACCAGATCGAGGGCGCCATCGTTGTCCAGATCCGCATACACGGCGCCGTCATTAATCGATTTTTTGGTTAGTCCCCATTCGGTGCTGACATCCGAAAAACCCAGATCCTGATTATTGCGATACATATAATTTTGGAGTTTGGTAGAAGGCATGTCCTTCACCAGCTGCCACATCTCGCCTTTATCCTGACTTTTCTTATCATAGTCCGCCGAATAACCGGAAGTATATTTTACAAAATCCAGATTTGTCATATCCCGCAGAATACCATTCGATATGAACAGATCCTTCCATCCGTCATTGTCGAAGTCAGCAAACAACGGCGACCAGCTCCAGTCTGTCGCCGATACTCCCGCGAGTTGTCCAATTTCGCTGAACAACGGCGTTCCGCTGGAATCGACGCCATTATTCAGTTGCAGGGTGTTGCGCATTTGCTGATGATGAAATCCACTTGCCACGCGCATCTGGTATTTATCATATTCATCGGCACCGCGTAATAATTTCTGACGGTGGTTTCCTTCCGGCAACATATCGAGTACCATGATATCGGGCAGCCAGTCATTATTAAAATCCGCGATATCGGACCCCATGGAAAATTCGGAAATATGCCCGGTCGCTTGCGTGAGTACTTCCCGGAAAGTTCCATCGTGGTTATTGAGATATAAAAAGTCGCGCTCGTCGTAGTCGTTGGTTACATATATATCCGGCCAGCCATCGTTATTGACATCACTGACGGCAGCGCTCAATCCAAAATTTAACCCACTCCCGTCGATATGAGCCGAATCGCTGATATCCGTAAAATGGCCTCCATCATTTCTATATAAACGATTCCCATATCGCGGATTTCTTTTCGACCGTAATTTTTCCGTATTGAAAAATGGATTGTAGAACATGTCGCCGTGATTCACCATGAACATATCCAGGTCGCCGTCGTTATCCATATCAAAAAATACGACGGTCGTTGTGTAGGTTCCCGGCGCATCGAGGCCGTATTCTTTGGCAGACTCCTTAAAAAC
>JAYWCS010000409.1:0-8590 GCA_043780315.1 Bacteroidota bacterium
GTATTCATTCACTTCTTCCATCAACCGCTGCGCACTCTGGCGGGTATCCGATATCGATTCCTGCGTTTGATGCAACTGCCTTTGGAGTTCCTGTATCCGGTTCACGGCGTTTTCCTGCAGACTGTTCAGGTTTTCTGTTTTATTCTGAATGGCAAACAGCTGGTTGCTGAGTTTATTGATTTCTTCCTGCGCCTGACGAACTGCCTGCTCCTTCAATTGTTCATTATACCCAATCACTTCGTTATGACGGCGCTGAATTTCCGTTTTCAGGTGGCTCACTACTTTTTCCTGAATAATCAAATCCCTGGAAATTTTTTCCAGATTCTTTGCGCGACCAATTTTTTTTCCTTCAAACAATCCCACACTGCCCCCGGTGAGGGAATATTTTCCCTTTACATATTTTCCGTGTTTTTCAAGAATTACCGATCCATTCGATTCGTTATTAAACCATTCGATGGATGGCTCATTTTCGGCAATGAAAACATGCTGCAGAAGGTGCTTGGCCAACGACAGATATTTTGCATCTACTTCAATCACACTCAGCGCAGGAACCGTATCAGCCGGCCGGGCATGGGTATCAGGCAATTCTTCCGGAAATTTATTAAGCAGGAAGAAATTCGCTTTCCCTTTTTTGTTTGCATCCAGTAAATGCACGGCTTTCAGACCTTCCTCCAAATCATTTACCACATAATAATTCAGATAAGGCTCCAGTACGTTTTCAACAGCCGTTCGAAATTCTTCCTTCACATAAATTATATCCGACAACACGGGCGCGGTATGATTCCAATTGGGATTCTTATGCAAAAACTTGACACTTTCCGGATAGCCTTCCATCGAATCGATCAGGCTCTTCAGCAGATCGTGCTCGTTTTTCTTGGCATCATATTTCCGGCCTTCCTCAGCGAGTTCCTGACGCAGTCCTTCCAGCTTTTCCTGGGTTTGCAGAATCTGCTCCCGGGTTCTTTCCTGGTGCTCCTGCAACTGCTTCAAATCTGTTTTGCGCGAACCCAGATCGTCTGCCGTTAGCTCACTGTCGTAACCCAATTGTTTGATCAGTGTTGCCCGGGCAGTAGATTCTTCTTCCTGTTGTTTGAGCGCGCGCTCCAGATTTTGAATAGATGTATCAGCAACGGCAATACTTTTTTCAGAATCAAATTGCCGGCGCTGAGCCTGTGCGTGCTCACTTCTCAGCTGATCGAGCAGTCCTTTCATACTCGCGAAAGAAACGCGGGCCTGTTCTGTCTTTTCGCGAAGAAATTCCAGATTTTCCTTTAGCTGCTCGAGTTTAATATCTTCTTCCGCTAACTGGGTTTCGGTAAACAATACCGATTCTTCCAAACCCTTTACCTGTCCGGCGCCCTTGCCCAGAAAGTCCTGCAGATTGGTTTCCTTTTCCCGCAAAAACTGAACGCGTTGGCTGATCAGATTTTTTTCACCTTCTTTATTCCTCAGCTGCTGTACCAGTTCATTGAAGGCATGTTGTAATAGCTGCAATTGTTTTTCCTGATCAATGAACGCGAGTTTATCTTTTTCCAGTTCGGCTTCTTCTCCGGCAATCCGGGCTTCAAGTTCAAACTTCTTATCTGTTTCCGTTTCGGACTGCGATTGCAGATTTTTATAACTACTGTTGAACCCTTCCAGCGACGCTTTGGCCAGCTCAATACTTACTTCGCGATATTCTTTTTTTATTTCGAAATACTTCTCTGCTTTTTTTGCCTGATTCTCCAGTGTTTTTAACTGGTTATTAATTTCAAATAACAGGTCCTCAATACGGGCCAGATCCTGTTCCGTAGCATCCAGTTTTTGCCGGGCTTCTTTTTTTCTTGTTTTATAGATTGAAATGCCGGCTGCCTGTTCCAACATTCTTCTGCGGCTGTTTTCTTTATCCCGGATGATGTCGTCTACCATACCCAGTTCGATGATAGCATAGCTGTCGGTAGAAATACCGGTATCCATAAAAAGATTCTGAATATCTTTTAAACGACAGCTCACATCATTGAGCCGGTATTCGCTTTCACCGCTTTTATAAAATTTACGCGTGACCGTAACGGTCGTGAATTCAGTGGGAAGCAGATTGCGTGTATTCTCGAACGTTAGACTCACCTCAGCCAGTCCGGATGCAGAACGGTTCTTAGATCCGTTAAATACCAGACTCTCGAGATTTTCAGACCGTAAATGGCTGATCTTCTGTTCCCCGATTACCCAACGGATGCTGTCAACGATATTACTTTTACCACAACCATTGGGCCCAATGATTCCCGTGATTCCTTCGTTGAAAGAAATATGGGTACGGTCGGCAAAACTTTTAAACCCCTTTATATCTAGGCTTTTTAAACGCACGGATCTCTATGTTGGTAGGGAACAAACCTAATCAAATTGCCGGTTGGTTTCCACTCCTGTTAATAACTGGTGGATAGTCTGTTACTCCTGATCTTTTGTTCCCCGGATCAGTCTTCTTTTAAGTTCTGCAATGGGCATATCGATTTGTTTTCCGACTATCTCATTTCCCCGATAGGTTATCACTTTTAGCATCGTGGCATCCTTTGGAACCAGGAGCGGCATTTTATAAACGGGATAGAAATTATCCGGATGAGAATTGTCGAAGCTGAAATGGATATTGAGCCCTTCTACTTCCGTACTGAGGGTAATCAGCATCGAGTCTTTCGAATCTTTGCTGACATCAAATATCGGATCGAACATCGAACGCGCATATTTCACCTGCTGCTGATCCATCCGGGCGAAATTATTTTCAACCTTTCCGGCAAAAGAGTTCCAGTTCTTTTTTGTTTTTGGTGACCATAAACTTTCCGATACCGCCAAAGTTCGTGGCCATAACATATACTGCAGGTGACGCGTATTATAGACCTGTTCGGTCCATAGATTGGCTTGTCCGCCCATAATATATTTTGCATCTACCCCATCGGGGACCGGTTCAAATTCATAGGTTTTATTCAGTCGCAACGTGGCATATACCGGTGGTTCGCTGATCGGGTCGCCCTGCATATAATCCAGGTATACAAAGGTGGTCGGACTCATCACCACCTGATGACCCATTTTCGCGGCTGCGATGCCCCCTTTAATACCTCTCCAGCTCATGACTACCGCATTGGGTGCCAGGCCACCTTCCAGAATCTCGTCCCAGCCAATGAGTTTTTTACCTTTGGCTTCTACCATTTTTTCCACTCTTTTCTCAAAATAACTCTGCACTTCTTCCATCGTCTTCAGATTCTCTTTGTCCATCAATGCCCTGATCTGGGGGTTGTTTTCCCAGAAATTTTTCGCACACTCATCTCCGCCCACATGAATATAGGGAAAGGGAAAAAGACCTGCCAGCTGCGAAAAAACAGTATCCAGAAAAGTATAAACTTTCGGATTGGCCGGACAAAGTGTATTATCAAAATGGGCCACCGGACCGGGCCAGTCCATAAATTTTTCTCCGGATACTACCCGGTATTTATCTGATCCCGGAGTACAGGAAAGATCGGGATAGGCGACAACGGCGGCCATGCTATGACCCGGCACATCGACTTCGGGCAGAATATCAACAAAACGGGCCTTGGCATACAGAACCAGTTCCCGAATATCATCCTGAGTGTAGAATCCGCCATTGTTTAGGGGTTCGTCGGCCGCAATGGGTGCAAAAGTTCCGAAGGTACCGACTCTTTTCGCATTCCAGGCGCCGACGGTTGTCAGGCGCGGAAGACCCTTGATTTCAATCCGCCAACCTTCATCATCTGTCAGATGCATATGCAGCAAATTAAATTTGTATTGTACCATCTGGTCGATGAAATCTTCCACTTCCTGCTTGGTAAAAAAATGACGCGACACATCGAACATCAGGCCCCTCCAGACAAAACGCGGATAGTCTTTAATTTCGACAAACGGCACCTGCCACTTCACTCCCTGAACGGATGCTTTACTTTCTATTTCACTGGGCAACAATTGCCATAGGGTTTGTAATCCGTAGAAAAGTCCGGCTGACTGATTGGCAATGATTTCTATTCCTGAGCCCTTCACAGTGAGGCGATATCCTTCCGCTCCTAAATCGGCAACCGGGGAAGCAGTGAGGACAAAACGAATGGACGCTTTCTCATTTTTCTCTGATATCGAAACTTTTTTTCCGGTAACGGCAAATTTTTGAAGGGAGGCGACGGTCGTTTTCAGATCGGCGGTACCAGCGATACTGATGGTAATCACTTCGGGCAATACATAAGATCCCGCCGTCTGTTTCAATTCCACCGGTTCGGGAATAATGGAGACGGGTATATCTTTTTTCTGTGCGAATAATTGGTAAGATGAAATTATCAGCAGACTAAACAGCATCATTTTTTTCATTACTCGTATTTTATTTTGCTTTCAGCGCACAATGTAAGAATAAAGTGAAAAGGAAAATCTAAAAATAAAAAAGCAGTTGCATGAAAATCAAACTGGCAACCTGTTTTTTAAACAGCAGGCTCCTGCTGGCTCAGACAATGAAAACTGCCCAGACCCCAGATGATATCGCAGGAATCGATCCCCAGTATTTTTCTGTCAGGGAACGCACCCTGAATAATCTCCAAGGCTTTTTCGTCGGTCGCCGAATGAAAAGTTGGAACCACCACCAACCCGTTGGCAATATAAAAATTTGCGTAGGAAGCCGGCAGCCGCTGACCTTCATACGTCATTTTATCTGGCATGGGCAACTCAATCACATTCAATTGTTTTCCATTCAGCAACCGCATGGATTTTAAATCAGACAGGTTGCGTTGCAGAATTTCATAATTCTCATCCGCTTTATTTTCTTCGATCGCCGCGAGTACGGTATCTGTATTTATAAACCGAACGGTATCATCCACATGTCCGTCCGTATCATCGCCCACAATTCCATTTTTTATCCAGAGCACCTGCTCCACGCCGTAAAAGGACTGCAGGAAATATTCAATCTCCGAACGGCTCAGGGAAGGATTTCGATTCGGATTTAACAAACAGGATTCTGACGTAATCAACGTGCCTTTTCCATTAAAATCAACCGACCCGCCTTCCATCACGATACCCGGATAGTACACCGGTATCTGATAATCGGAAGCAATCAATGTGGGTATCTGATCGTCGAGATCAAAAGGCGGATATTTATTTCCCCAGGCATTATAATCCCAGTCAACAATAATTTTCGGTTGCGCAGCAGATGGATTGATGAGAAATGCCGGGCCATGATCACGGCACCAGGCATCGTTGGTGGGGTGTATATAAAACCGAATATTTTTAGTGCCGACTTCCAATGAATGCAACTTTTCTATTGCCAACCGTTTCATCTTTTCATCCAGCACATTGATATGAACGGGTTCAAAGGCGGCGACTGCTTCTATGAAGCGGATATAAGAAGGATAAATACTTTCTATTTTCCCCGGCCATGAAGCTTTTTTATGTGGCCAGCTCAGCCAGGTGGCCGCATGTAATTCGAATTCTGCCGGGAACCGGTAACCCTGTTCTTTTGGAGTGGGTCGGCTAATCTTCATCAATATATCTTTTGGTGATGGGCTGATAAGAATCGATTCGGCGATCCCGCATAAAGGGCCAGTGGGTGCGATAACGGTCCGTTTGGGCCGTGTCAATTTCCTGCACGGCAACTTCTTCCTGCTCATGACCGGCCTGATACAAGACGCGTCCAAATGGATTGGAGATAAAAGAACCACCCCAGAATTTCATAGCGCCTTCCTGTTCAAATCCTACGCGGTTCACAGTCACCACATGAACACCGTTGGCCACCGCATGACTTCGCTGAATGGTTTGCCATGCATTGAACTGCTCTTCATTGGTGGATAAATCCTGTGCCGTTGCCCAACCAATGGCGGTTGGATAAAAAAGTATTTCGGCTCCCATCAGGGAAGTGATGCGGGCCGCTTCGGGGTACCATTGATCCCAGCAGATGAGTACCCCTATATTGGCGTAAGCCGTTTTAAAAACGCGGTAACCCAAATCCCCCGGGGTGAAATAAAACTTTTCGTAAAAAGCCGGATCATCCGGAATATGCATTTTACGATACTTGCCCATAAATGAACCATCGGCATCAATGACCGCAACCGTATTATGATAAATGCCCTGGGCTCTTTTTTCAAACAACGAAGCGATGATTACAATTTTATTTTTCAGGGCGATTTCCTGTAAAATGTCGGTGGTCGGACCGGGAATTGCTTCGGCTAATAGGAAGTGATCGTAGTTTTCTGTATCACAGAAATAAAGTGAAGTAAAAAGCTCCTGCAGACAAACAATCTGAGCACCTTTGTCAACCACCTCTTGTATTTTGATAATTGCCTTTTGCAGATTGGCGTCTTTATCACGAACGTTCGACATTTGTATGATGCCCACCTGAACTTTACCCATAATTTGACTTCTAAGATGCTTTACCCAAGCTCTTCAGGAACATCACATGGGATGCGATGGCCTTATGTACCCGTGGATATTCAATATACTGAATACCGTGGTCCGCGCAGGTTTGACGTACAATTTTACTCACCGCCGGATAATGTACGTGCGATATTTTGGGAAATAAATGATGTTCGATCTGGAAATTTAATCCACCCACCAGCCATGACACCAATTTATTGTGTGTCGCAAAATTAGCCGTTGTATTTACCTGGTGAATCGCCCACTCATTTTCAATTTTATTGGTTTCAATATTAGCCAAAGGAAAAGTCGTATGCTCTACGGTATGTGCCAGCTGAAAAACGATGCTGATCAGCAAACCGGTGACCACTGTGGCAATTAAAAATCCAACCAGCCAGACACCCACGCCCACCATATAAATCGGTAAAGCCACAAATATGAAAGCATGTACCAATTTAAAAAACCAGAAATTAAAATGGTCCATAAAACTCATCTTCTTTAATGGAACCTCTCCTACTTTCTTCTTGAAATATTTAATATAATCCAGAATGAAAATCCACAGGATATACAACATCGCATATAAACCCCAGAAATAAACGTGCTGGTATTTATGCATCTTCAACCTTTTCTGGTTCCCGCTCATGCGCATAAACGGCTGGATATCTATATCATCATCCACCCCGTCTACATTTGTATAGGAATGATGAATGAGATTATGTTTGTTGTGCCATAGAAAGCTATTGCCGCCTAGTACATTTAAAGACAGTGCCGCCATCTGGTTCACCAGTTTGCTTTTACTGAAACTTCCATGTCCGCCATCATGCATCACATTGAAACCTATGGCCGAAATCACACAACCGAACAAAACACATTCGAGAACAGCTATAAAAGCTGGGGGCGTAAAAAATACCAAGTGAATATATATCGCAATAAAAGAAACAGCCAGCAGGGCCGCTTTGAAGTAAAGTGCGAAGTTGCCCGTCATCGATTTTCCCTTCTGCTCAAAATAAGTATTGATTCTTTTTTTAAGGTCAGAATGAAAGGTGTGTGGGCTGGAGGAAAACTTAGGCATTTGCATAGTGAATTCTTTAACTTTTTTGACGTTGTAAAGTTATTAAATTATTTGCGATTTACACTGTTAAATAACGGCGATCAGGCGAGTTTATGCACATTTAAGTGTCATATTGTGCAAAAGCATCCAGCTGATCGACCCCGATCATTTTCTCCGATATAAAACCTTCTGCGAATTTGACCCCGATCATTTTCCCATACATCTGCGCACGGCCAATAATGGAGTCCAGAAATTCCGGTCCGGAGATATAGGTCTGCGGTTCCATCGCATCGTAGGTGCTGGAGTGAAATTGGGAGCCGTAACAGCGGATGGATTCGAGCTTTCGGTCGTGCACCGCTGAAATATCATACACAAAAGAGGGCGTATAAAACCGGTCCTGAATAAAATGAAATATATACTTGGGTCGCCAATGTGGCTGCACATTTCCCTGCTCGTCTGTCGTAATGATTTTTCTAAGTCCACTCAAAAAACAGCTGTCCGAGATCAATTTTCCTGCCCGGCCGTGATCCGGATGCCGGTCAGCCAGAGCGCTGGCCAGCACGATCTCCGGCTGGTATTTGCGGATGGAGGCAATCAGCATTCGCTGGTTTACTTCATTATTTTCAAAAAAACCGTCTGCCATTCCCAGGTTTTCCCGGATATCCAGGTCCATCACCCGTGCGGCGGCTTCGGCTTCTTTCAACCGGAGCACGGCGCTCCCGCGGGTACCGAGTTCCCCCTGAGTCAAATCAATGACACCGGTCGTTTTTCCCTGCAGTTTTTCGCTCATCAGGGTGCCGGCACAGCATAGTTCAACATCATCCGGATGCACGGCAACGGCGAGTACCTGAATTTTTTTCATGCTGCAAATTATAATAAGTTGCCCAGAGTTCCAGAAGGCTCTCCCCTGCGCCTGTTAGGCTATTTTAGCCTAGCTTTACATTCCGAATTATCTATTCATTCCCCTAAAAATATTTTTCTATGGCCTATGATGTCGTTGTGCTTGGCAGTGGACCCGGTGGATATGTTGCTGCCATTCGCGCCTCTCAGTTAGGATTAAAAACTGCAATAATTGAAAAGGAAAGCCTCGGGGGTGTTTGCCTGAATTGGGGTTGTATTCCAACGAAAGCCCTGCTCAAAAGTGCCCAGGTATATGAAGATATTAAACATGCGAAG
>JAYWCS010000410.1:0-2966 GCA_043780315.1 Bacteroidota bacterium
TCAAAAGTTTTAAATATCCTCATCGGAGATTTCATTCTCTGCCGCCAATTCATCTTCTTCATCATCATTTGCTTCTGCTGTTTCCGTTTCTTCCTGGGTTGATTTTGAAAATTCACTGAACCAGCCGCCGTTAGCAATCAATTCGGCCGGAGTTCCCGATTCGAGCAGCTTTCCGTCTTCCAATACAATTACGTGGTCGGCGCCTTTCACCATCGAATACCGGTGGGCAATAATAATGACGGTATTTTGTTTTCGGATTTCCTCGATACTTAATTGGATTTCTCCTTCCGTTGCATAATCAAGGTTGGCAGTAGCCTCATCCAAAATCAAAATCCGCGGTTTAGCCAGCAGAATGCGCGCGATTTGAATTCGCTGTCTTTCGCCGACAGATAAGCCGATGCCATTTTCACCAACGATGGTATGGAGATGCAGGGGTAGCCTTTGTAGTGTATGTTCCAGGCCGGCAGCCAGCGCTGCTTCTTCAATTTCTTTTATACTGGCATCTGGTTTTTTATAACAGATATTTTCTTTAATGGTCCCGTTGAATAATGCCCCATCGGCCGAAACAATACCGATTTGTTTTCGCACAGATGACGAATCGAGTTTCGATATGTCCTGTCCGTCGATTAAAATATTACCGGTATCCGGATTGTATAATTTCAACAGCAGATCAATGATGGTTGTTTTTCCGGCGCCCGATGGACCGACGATGGCGGTCATCTTTCCCGGTTCAATGGTTAATGAAATGTCATTGAGGATTTTTCTTTCGGCAGTGTAAGAAAACTGAATGTTTTTAAATTCAATTTTACCATTCTCCAATATCAGCTCGGGTCCGGAGCGTGGCTCTTCTGGCCGGTCGGTCAATTTAAAAGCTCTTGCAATCGAAGTAATGCTTTGCTGAAGCGATATCCACAGGGTTGCCAGGTTGTCGATCGGGCTGTAGAGCCGGTCGAGGTAGGTCACAAACATCACCACATCGCCGGGCGTCAGTTTATTTTCCAGTGTAAGATAACCGCCATAGCCCAATACCAGCGCGGTTGACAAGTGGGTGAGCAGCGTTTCCCAGAATTCGTATTTGTTGGCCAGCCGGGTACGATGAATATAATCCACATAGGCGTCGGAAGAAGAGGTTTCCAGATTTTTCATCTCCCGATCTTCCGCTCCGGAAAGCTTCACGGTTTTAATTCCCGATAAGGCATCCTGTATCTGGGTGGAAACGCCTTCCCATTTCTGATAATATTCCGTCAGACCGGTTTCGAGTTTTTTTGCAGATCTCCAGGCAATAATTAAATAAAAAGGAATAATCACCAGCGAAATGGCCGTCAGCGTAGCATTCTGCCAGAACATAATGGCCAATATGCCGACCAGCCCAATGAGTTCGGGAAGGATCTGTTGTGAAATTCCATTGACCACTGAGGAGACTTCTTCAGACTGATCAATTCTTTTGGCGATGGCCGCTGCCGGTCGTTGCACAAAAAACCCCAGGGGCAGATTCAATACATGCCGGAACGTTCGAAGGATAAATCGCTGTTCAACCTGACAGGAGAATTTTACATTGAGATTCTCACCGATGCGCCAGAACAAGGTCGACACGATGTTGATAATAAATAACCAAACAACCGCCCATAACAAAGTGCTAAGTGCCTGCTGGGGCGAGCGCGGAGAAACTTTCCCCTTATGATGGGGTTCCTTTTTTTTATTGTGATGGACTTCTTTGACCTGGCCTGTTTCTGCCCTCGCATCATCACTGGCCTTACTCACAAAGAGCCCGGCAACATCGTTAATGGCCTCCCGGTAAATTAATGGTTCAATTAAACTGGTACCGGTTCCCAATAAGCTCAGCAGAACAACCCATAAAAATTGTTTCTTAAATGGAAGAATCAGATTCAATATATTCTTCCAGACATTCCGGTTAACTGTTTTATCCATCTTATTTCAGTAAGCTATTTAAATGCTCACCGACTCGCAGGGCATTGGCCATAATGGTCAGGGAAGGGTTTACCGCTCCGATAGACGGAAAGAAACTACCGTCCACCACATATAGATTTTCGATTTCGTGCGTTTTGCAACTCGTATCCAGCACGGAGCTCGCCGGGTCGTTTCCAAAACGAATGGTGCCAACCTGATGCGCCAGTCCGGCCAGCGGAATATCCTGCGTGAGATAAATCCCATGCGGAATCAGCGAATGACCCGAATCCAGATCGTTCAAAACACTTTTCCATGTTTGTATTAGTCGTCTGAATCCTTCCGTATTATTTTCCTGATAGTCGAGATGAATTTGTCCGTTCACTACGGTCACGCGGTTATCCGACACCGGTAGATCTTCTCCGGTAAACCACCAGTCAACCGAATGCGATGCCATTTCGTTCAAAGCCTTGTCTGGCGTGAAGAAAGGCGCACTGGGTGAAATCTGATCTTTATCTGATTTACCCAGCAACTGCACATGACCCATCGGGAATCGAAAATCTTTATTACCAAAATAATAATCGTTGACCGCCATCGTCTTCTGAAATTTTGTCGGATTTTCTTTGGTGCTGATCCCGAGCATCGCGGCACTGAGATGCTTCATAAAATTGCGTCCCAGTTGTCCGCTTCCGTTCGCCAGTCCGTTTGGATGCTGATCATTGGCGCTGCGCAAAAGAAGTGCCGCCGAATTGATTGCCCCGCAGGCAACTACTACGATTGCTGCTTTAAACAGCAGCTTTTCATTTTCGTGTGTTACTTCAATATAATCGATCTCCCGTCCACTGGCCGACGTCACTAGGCGTTCCACTTTTGCGTTGATGAGGAGTGTCACATTGCTATTTGGAAGGGAAGGGCGCACACAATTGATATCTGCATCGCTTTTTGCATGAATGAGGCAGGGAAATCCGTCGCAGGTATTACAGCGGATACAGGGGCTGTTCAACCGATCGGCCTCGTTGAGTTTGACCCCCATCGGCATGTAAAATGGATGAAGTCCTTTG
>JAYWCS010000411.1:0-5904 GCA_043780315.1 Bacteroidota bacterium
TGTTCAGAAATTCAGGGATCCGAAAGCGCTCACCGTCCGTTGCAGCTGCCCATACAATCTCGGAGACATCTGCCGGCACGAAGCGGCCGCACTAATCCAATTGCAGGAGTTGCTAGACCGGAATATGCTAAAGGCGGAAGAGATCCGCTACGACCAGTCGCACACCGTTATCAAAATGAAGTCGATTGATCTGAAAACACTTCGTCTACTGTGCTCCCGGGAAGTGTATGAAGAAGCCGGAAATTTTTTACAGACCCAAAAAGCGACCATCGAACTGGCTGCAGATGAAACCGTCAAAGCTTCTGTGGAGATCGAGGGCAAAAAGTATCCGGTCGTGATCCGGAAAAATGAAGAAAGAAATTTTGATACCAGCTCGCCCTATCCCGATACAGCCCATCCGCTTTGCTTACCGAAAGTGATTTTATTCCTGCAATTATTTCAGGCCCAGGGAACCTACTATTTTGACAGTATCCGCAACTGGGACAAAGAAAAAAATAAACTGCTCGAAGCTTACGGTTATTCCCTTTCCGACGACCTCAAAGGAAAATTCGAGTTCTCCTACAAAGACGGAAAACCCTTTTTACGGGTACTCGACCTATCGATCAAACGGGTTAATCCGGCGGCTTTGGCCCGACCTAAAATGGACGTTGACAATGAAGTGGTGGCCGTTGTACCGGAACCCGAACAAAAAGCGGGCGCGGTACAGCGACTGGGAGTCGTTTTCAATTTCAACCACGATGCCTATCCGGGCTTCCTGCTGGATGCCGTGAGTGGGGAAAGTAACGAACAGCAAACGGCCTTTGTTGGAAAAGTAGAAAAGCTGGAGCTCGCTAAATTTGTAAACACCGATAAACTAAATGAGCCGGATAAGCAGCTGGTCACTTCCCTGCGCAAAACTCAGGATCCGGAAGTAAATAAATACCTCAATCGTAATTCTCCTTTCAGTGGCATGTGGGAGAATATTATTCATACAGAAGGCGAAGAACTGCCCGATGATACCAAGGCACTGATCATTGAATACCTGCATCCCCGGTACCGGAAACTATTTACCGATCTGAGTGAAAATCCATTTATCTTTTTTTTAAATGGTCATAAACCATTCAAAACCGCCAACCTGGAGTCGGTGAACCTTTCACCAGATCCGGTTACGCCAGCCTTTAAAATCTCAGTCAACAAAAACAATATTGAGATCAAAGTCTATACCCGTATTACGGGCCAGTCGATCGATCTCACTCAAAATAAATGTAACAGTCAGGTTGTTTTATTTCTGAATAATTATCTCTACCTCTGGAACAAACCCGAGGACATCGCCCTGATTTCAAAATTTCATGATGGCCGGCTGACGATCTCAAAAGCTGACTGGCCCGAGCAGCTCCGAAGTTTTGTGATACCGCTTCAAAAAGAATATTCGGTGGATTTCGATCCGGAGCTTATCCGGGAAGTGAAAAGTGGTGATCCGGAAAGAAAAGTATTACTGCAGGAAAAAGGCGATTACTTATTGTTCCAGCCTGTTTTTTCTTATAAAGGATTCGAGACAACTTCCATCGGGAAAGATCAGCTCGTTGTGCCGGATGGTGATAAAATATTACTCATCCAGCGAAACAAGGAAAAAGAAACGGCCTTCATCACGCAGCTTCAATCGTTGCATTCGCAATTCATTCAGCCACATGGCGCCAGTGGGCTGGCGCTGCGGGGCAGCGACGTTTTAAAGAATAACTGGTTCTTCCTGTTTATGGATGCGATGCAGGATATGAAGGTGACCGTGCAGGGATTCGAAGCATTAAAAAATTTCCGTTTTAATACTTCCCGTCCCCAAACAAAAATTCATATTAGCAGTAGTACCGACTGGTTCGATGCCAAAGTGGATATTCTTTTTGGCGACCAGAAAGTAACGATTGCCGATGTGAAAAAAGCACTGGCGAACAAACAACAGTTTGTACCCCTCAACGATGGCACTTTAGGTGTATTACCAGACGAATGGGTAAAAAGATATGCCTTACTATTTCGGGTGGGCGAGGGGAAAAGCAATGAGCTGCGCTTATCGCGCTATCATCTGAGTGTAATCGATGAGTTGTATGAAAACAGGAATGAAGAAGAATTGATTATTCATCTGGAAAAGAAATACGAACAACTAAAAGAATTTAAAAAAATAAAGGAAATTGATCCTCCGGCACATCTGGCGCAAATTCTTCGGCCTTATCAGATCAGCGGTTTTCACTGGCTCAATTATCTGCACGAAGTAAACTGGGGTGGTATTCTTGCAGATGATATGGGTTTGGGCAAAACCATTCAGGCACTTTCTTTTCTCCATTATTATAAATCCCATTACGGAAAGCTGCGAGCATTGGTCGTTTGCCCGACGACACTTATTTTTAACTGGGAGAATGAAATCAAAAAGTTTGCTCCCGGACTTACCTACCGGATTCATCATGGCGGAGAACGGTTGCGCAATAAAGAAGCACTGACCGATTTTGAAGTCATTATAACCACCTATGGAACCCTGCGCAGCGATATCAAACTGCTCATGGAAACGCCGCTGGATTATGTGGTCCTCGATGAATCGCAGGCTATAAAAAATCCTTCCAGTAAAGTGACCAAAGCGGCTTGTCTCCTGCGGGCAAAACATCGGTTGTGCATGAGTGGTACCCCGCTTCAAAATAATACCTTCGACATCTTCGCGCAGATGAATTTCCTGAATCCCGGCATGCTGGGCAGTATCGAATTCTTCCGCCAGGAATTTGCTATACCGATCGATAAATTTGGGGAGCCGGACCGGAAGGACCATCTCCGAAAATTATTATACCCTTTTATTCTTCGCAGAACGAAAGAACAGGTGGCACGCGATCTGCCCGATAAAACAGAAACGATCCTGTTCTGTGAAATGGAAGAAGAACAACGAAAAGTGTATGATGCGTACCGCAATGACTACCGTGATAAAATTCTCGGAACCATCGAATCGCAGGGTATTCAGAAATCTCAGCTAACGATTTTGCAGGGGTTGATGAAGCTGCGGCAAATCTGCGATTCACCGGCGATTCTGAATGAGACAGAAAAATATCCAAACCATTCCATCAAACTCGACGAACTGTCGAGAGAAATTTCAGAAAATATCGGCAATCACAAAGCCCTTGTTTTCTCCCAGTTTCTCGGCATGCTCGCCCTGATCCGTCAGAGGCTGACCGAGCTGGAAATTCCGTATGCCTATTTCGACGGCAGTACCACGGCGCCAGACCGTGAAAAAGCAATCCGTGAGTTCCAGGATAATGACAGCTGCCGGGTTTTCCTCATCTCCCTCAAAGCCGGTGGTGTCGGCCTCAACCTCACCGCAGCTGATTATGTTTATATCGTGGATCCCTGGTGGAATCCGGCGGTAGAACAACAGGCTATCGACCGGACACATCGTATCGGGCAAACGAAAAACATTTTTGCCTACCGCATGATCTGTAAAGACAGTATCGAAGATAAAATCCTGCTGTTGCAGGACCGGAAACGAATACTCGCCAAAGATCTGATCGCCGACGATGACGGTTTTGTGAAAAGCCTTTCCCGCGAAGATGTCGAGTACCTGTTTAGTTAACTGTTATGCAGTACATTGTTTGTGGAATAAAACGCTTGAATCCACCGTATTTTCCCTATTGCAACTGGCTTTTTTTTATATTAATTTAGTGCTCAAATCCATTTCTATGAGAAGCATGCTGCTGACTTTTGCTCTTTTGATGAATGCCGCCTGGTTATTCTCGCAGGACGATGTTTTTTCAAACAAAACGAATATGGCTCTGGAAAAAGTAATCCGTGACTATCCCAACCGGTTTCATAATATCCGGGGGGAAATGATCTCTCAACATCCGACGGTAGCCGAATATAAATCAACGATTACTTTACCCGGCGCCAATTCAAGTATCTGGCAATACAGTGTCTCGAGCTTCGAAATCTATAGCTGGAGCTGTGTCACTTTTAATTCGAAAGATTTCATGCAGGCGCGCGTGAAATTTAAAGAAATCTACGACCAGATTGACAACACCATCTTTAAGGTAGACGGACAAAAGCCTTTTATCCTCCACGCGCAATACCGAACACCGACCGAATTACGGAGTATGAATAGTATTTCCTTCGAATTGCTGCCGCTGATTGATGTTATGAAAAATTTAAAAATTGAGCTGATTCTGGAGAAGGAACTGAACAACTGGAAAGTAAAGCTCAATGTATATGATGGTGATCATAAGCTGACTAATTCGGCCGCTGCCAACATCCAATAGAAAAGTGTGATAATTGTGGGAGTGTGGAAGTGTGGATTTGCCTATTACATTCACAGGTATCATACTTGCCTTCGTCACCTTCATCCTTGCCTTACACTTACTTTCCTCACACTAACAATAAGTACTCCCGCAACACCGATTCTATCTCTTCCATTTTGAAAGGCTTCGATATATAATTATTCATACCCGCATCCAGGCAACGTTCCCGGTCGCCTTTCATCGCATCGGCGGTGAGTGCAATGATGGGAACATTGGATTGCGCCGTTTGCATCTTTCGGATAATCCGGGTAGTAGTATACCCATCCATCTCGGGCATATTGACATCCATAAAAATCAGCACCGGATCATAATGAGGCAATGATTCAATCACCTCTTTTCCATTTTGCATTTGTATGATATCAAACCCCATTCTTTTCAGTACTTCCGAAATCAACATCATATTAATCGGGTCATCATCTACGACCATAATGCTGGCAGATTGTGTAATTTTTTCTATCGAGTCGAAAGACGGATGCAGTGAATCATTATGCATATTTTTTTCGAATAACGATAAAAGAGTGCTGTTCAGCTCATGCAATTTTACCGGCTTTGAAATAAATTTATTAATGCCCGTTTTATCGGCTTCATTCTGATAGAGATTTTTTTCCAGGGAAGAAAGCATGAGAATAAAAGGCTGACTAACCCCTGGAATCGATTCCTTAATCTCCCTGACCAGATTGATGCCATCCATGCCAGGCATATGATGATCGGTGATGATGAGGTCAAATGGTTTTCCATTTATGCGCGCAGACTCAATTTTCAGCAATGCGTCGGGACCATTCGTGCAGGTTTCACAATAGATCTGGAAATACCCCAGAGTCTCTTCCATGAGATGCAGATTGGTGGCATTGTCATCCACGACCAAGACCTTTTTCAGTAAAGGTTTTGGCTGAATCTGAATCTCCGGCTGGTCGTTCGCTACTTCCAGCGGCAGATGCAGCATGAACGAAGATCCTTTACCCGCTTCACTTTCCACCGTCAAAGATCCATTCATAAGTTCGGCAAGACTCTTGGAAATCGCCAGGCCCAGCCCGGTTCCACCATATTTTCGCGTCGTAGAATTATCTGCCTGCGTGAAACTCTCAAATATTTTTTGCAATTTATCTTTGGGAATTCCAATACCGGTATCCTTTACCTGAATAATAAAATTCAGAAAATTTTTACCCTCCCGTATATACGCGTTTCCGTCCTTGCGAATCGAAACATAGATCTCTCCTTCTTTTGTAAACTTGATCGCATTGCCTAAAAGATTGACGATGATCTGCCGAACACGCACCGGATCCCCCACCAGCTGCGAAGGAATATCATGATCCACCCGGTATAACATTTCGAGTTTTTTCTCGAATGCTTTCAGCGTCAATATATCCATGGTCTCTTCCACCAATTCATCCAGTTTAAAAAGAGTCGAATCGATGGTGAGTTTTCCTGCCTCAATGCGTGAGAAATCTAAAATATCATTTATGATCTCCAATAATCCGTAAGCAGATTTTTTCACATTCTTCAGATAGTCCCGCTGCGTTTTTTGCAATTCCGTTGTCAGCACCAGATCGGTAAATCCAATAATCCCATTCATCGGCGTGCGCAACTCATGGCTCATATTGGCCAGGAA
>JAYWCS010000412.1:0-4849 GCA_043780315.1 Bacteroidota bacterium
GTGATCCCGGCTGCGGGGGAACAACTATGGAAGTACTGACCAAAAAACAGGATGAGCAAAGGCAGGGCGAAAGTTTTTCAACGGCCACGGCATTGGATGCAATTTCCGGCCGGAGGTTTTATATTGAAAGTTATGGCTGCGCCATGAATTTCGCGGACAGCGAAGTGGTTGCCTCGATATTGCAGAGCGCGGGATTTACCGGAACAAAAGACTATACGGAGGCCGATCTGGTGCTGATTAACACCTGTTCGATCAGGGAAAAAGCGGAACAAACCGTGCGCAGCAGGCTGCATATTTTCCGTCAGGTAAAACGGTCAAAACCCTCCCTGCTGATTGGCGTCCTCGGTTGCATGGCCGAACGGCTGAAAGCTAAATTTCTCGAAGAAGAAAAGCTGGTGGACATGGTGGTCGGTCCGGATGCTTATCGCACATTGCCACTGCTGATTGAAGAAGCAGACGGGGGACAAAAATCAGTTAATGTATTACTCAGTCGCGATGAAACTTATGCCGATATTGCTCCCGTTCGCCTCAACAGCAATGGCGTCAATGCGTTTGTGAGTATCATGCGCGGATGCAATAATATGTGTTCATTTTGCGTCGTTCCGTTCACACGTGGCCGCGAAAGAAGCCGGGACATCCATTCCATTTTGGAAGAATGCCGGAGTCTGTTTGAAGGTGGGTATCGGGAAGTGACGCTGCTGGGTCAAAACGTTGACAGCTACCATTGGTTTTCCGGCGTCGACGGATCCCCTGCCGTAGGTTTTGCCGCATTGCTGCAACAGGTTGCTGAAATATCGCCGAGGCTGCGCGTACGTTTTTCCACTTCCCATCCCAAAGACATCACCGACGAGGTGTTACGAACCATTGCACGGTTTGAAAATATTTGTAACTGTATTCATTTGCCCGTTCAGAGCGGATCTACACGTGTGCTCCAGCGCATGAACCGGACCTACACCAGGGAGTGGTACATGGCTAAAATAAAAAGAATCAGGGAGCTGATCCCCGACTGCGGAATTACATCCGATATCATCGCCGGATTTTGTGGTGAAACCGAAGGAGACCATCAGGAAACTCTTTCCCTGATCCGGGAAAGCCGGTTTGATTTCAGTTATATGTATTTTTACTCTGAACGACCGGGAACACTGGCTGCCCGCAGATATGCCGATGATATTCCGGAAACAGAAAAGAAAAGAAGACTCGATGAGATTATTAAACTGCAAAGAAAGCTTTCAGAAGAATCCAACAACAATGATGTCGGGAGCATTTGCAATGTGTTGATAGAAGGTAATTCGAAAAAAAATGCGGCCGAATGGATGGGTCGCAATGATCAGAATAAAGTAGTTGTTTTTCCAAAGGCCGGCAGTTTTTTTCAGGTGGGGGATTACGCTTTGCTGAAAATTACACGCAGTACCGGTGGTACATTGATTGGTGAATGTCTTGAGCATGGAAAAGCATCAGAAAATAATTAAACATGGATCTTCAGGCTATAAAAAACAGGTTTGGCATCATCGGCAATGCAGCGGAACTCAACTATGCGTTGGCTGTTGCAGTGCAGGTTGCTAATACGGACCTGACTGTTTTAATAAATGGAGAAAGCGGGGTCGGTAAAGAAGCCTTCTCCCATATTATTCATTCGTTGTCCGGAAGAAAACACAATCCCTTCATTGCCGTTAACTGCGGGGCCATCCCGGAAGGAACCATTGATTCAGAATTATTCGGACATGAAAAAGGTTCTTTTACCGGGGCCGTCGATTCCCGTAAAGGATATTTCGAAACAGTGAACGGCGGAACCATTTTTCTGGATGAAATTGGCGAACTCCCGCTCGGTACGCAGGCCCGTTTACTCCGCGTGCTGGAAGCCGGTGAATTTATCCGTGTGGGTTCTTCCAAAGTGCAGAAGACGGATGTCCGGGTGGTGGCTGCGACCAATAAAGATTTGCTGCAACTCACCGAGCGTGGCCGTTTCCGGGAAGATTTATATTACCGCCTCAGTACGGTTCCTATCCGGGTACCTGCACTCCGCGACCGTAAGGAAGATATCCCGCTATTATTTAGAAAATTTGCGGTGGATTTTGCGGAACGATATAAAACCTCGCCGGTGCAGCTGGATGAAGACGCGAAAAATCTGTTAATCCAGTATACCTGGCCTGGAAATGTGCGGGAGTTAAAGAATATTGCAGAGCAGATTTCTGTTTTAACAGAAGATAAAACAATCAGTCAGCCCCAGTTGCGCCGCTTTATTCCTGAAAATCCAACGAATCGTTTTCCGATGGTCATTCCTTCGGCAAATAATCCGCAACCTAATGATTTTTCCAATGAACGCGAGATTCTGTACAAGTTGTTCTTCGATATGAAGAAAGATGTCACTGAATTAAAGAAAATGTTCCTTGAAATATTAAAGAATCCATCGCTGGCCGGAGATACACAGGAAGCTTTCCTGCGTGATATGAAAGAACTCAAACCGCAGGAACACTATGCAGGAAATATGGTTTCGAATGCGTACCCATCGCAGCCGGTTGTGATTCATAACAATGGAAATGGAAACAGCGATATTCATTTGCATGAAGAAGTGGAAGAATCGCTGAGTATCATGGATAAGGAAAAAGAGTTGATTATAAAAGCTTTGAAAAAACATAAGGGTAAACGCAAAGATGCTTCTTCCGATTTGGGAATCAGCGAGCGTACGCTCTATAGAAAATTGAAGGAATATGATATCAGTGAATAGTCGGTCTGCCTTACAGAAGATAATCCATCCGGCCCTCGCCGCTGTGTTGATTTGTTTTACATTGAATGGATGTAAAATATATTCTTTTAAAGACGTTTCCATTCCGCCGGAAATTAAAACCATCCGTGTTGGTTTTATTGAGAACCATGCCCGGTATGTGGATCCGCAACTGAGTCCGCAGTTGACCGATAAATTAAAACAGAAAATCAGCAACCAGACCAAGCTTACGCAAATCCAATCGGATAATGCAGATTATGATGTATCGGCTTATGTGTCTGATTATACCGTGAGTACCGTGGGCGTTTCCAATCAAAGCGCTTCCATTAACCGGCTCACGGTAGGCATCCACATGGCACTCCACAACCGGTTGTCGGATCAGAAACTCGGTACACCCGATTTTGAAACCGATATCACCCGCAATTTCGATTTTTCTGCTTCGCAAAGTCTGGTGGATGCAGAGGCAACTTTGACACCGACCATTGTTTCTCAAATGACGGATGACCTGTTCAATCGTTTATTTTCTAACTGGTAATTTATTTACGGATGTATAGCGGCTTGCCCTTCCTCATCGATTCTATTTTTGGAAAACAGGACCTCGAAGCAGTTTCGCTGGATGAAATCCGGGAAGTAATCGCTGAATTTCCATCCTTCAATGCAGCGCATTATTTTCTTTCCAGGAAATTAAAAGCGTTGAACGATGACGCTTACGAAATCGAAAGCAAACGTACGGCTCTGTATTTCAATAATGCCCTCTGGCTGCAATCCATTCTGGAAGAAGATTATCCCATCATGCCAGCAGTTCAGCCTCTCGTTGACCGGGAGGATACTTTTCAAGCTCCGCCGGTAGTTAAACAGGAAGATGTTTTTGAAGTTTTTCAGGAAACGAACGATTCTTCTGCAAATGTTTCGCCGGAAGATCCGGTCGAAATGAAGCGCCAGTCTTTTGAAATTTCACTGGAACCCATCCCTGAATCCCGGGAAGAATTCAACCGGGCCTCATTCGAAACGACGCAGGAAAATCTGGGGGAGTATGGTATTTTTGAAGACACCGAGCCCAACTCAGACAATGATTCCTTCGACCGGCCAATCGATCATTCGCATTCAGGTGAATTTCATGAAGCCGCCACGCCCGTAGAGGACCCCCCCCCTCCGGTGGATGAAAACATTTTAGAAAATGAAATAAAAGTAACGGAAACAGTTGAGCGCGCAGACTATGATTCTGAAGCGTTCGACCGGCCATTGGACGTAGATTTCGGCACCCGGGAAGCCGATGATACAGAAAAGTCGGACAATCCGGTGGCTGATCACAATACAGCCATCGACGCTCCCATACAGGAGTTGGTTTCCCGATTTATTGAACAGCGCGCCATTGTTTCCAGTTTTGATACGAAAAAAGCGGAAGAAATTGTATTTGCGCCTTACCACGTGATTGACTACTTCGCTTCCCAGGGTATTAAGTTGATTCTGGAAGATCAACCGGCGGATAGTTTTGGTAAGCAATTGAAAAGTTTTACGGACTGGCTGAAAGTAATGAAGAAACTGCCCGTCCTGCCCACGGCAGAAAAGCCGGATGAAAAAGAGGCGGATCGTGTAAGGAATTTTGCGGCGCACTCGATAGAGGAAAGGGATATTATGACAGAAACCATGGCCGAAGTGCTTGCCAAGCAGGGGATGTACGAAAACGCCATCAGTTTATATCAGAAATTAAGTTTGATTTATCCCCCTAAAAGCGCTTATTTTGCCTCTAGAATTGAACAATTAAAATCTTCTTTACCATGATCTTTTTTGTGATCTTTTTGATATTGATCTGTGTTTTACTGGGTCTTATTATCCTGGTTCAGAATCCAAAAGGCGGCGGTCTATCTGGAAATGTGGCTGGTTTCAGTAATCAGTTTATGGGTGTCAAGCAGACCACGGATGTATTGGAAAAAGGAACCTGGATCCTGGCGACCGCAGTTGTTTTGTTATGTGTTTTTTCTACCGTTTTCATTCCCAAAGCCGGATCAAACCGCGTCAAAGATTTTAAAGCAGCACCTACTTCCATGCCTTCCAATCCGGGTACACTGCCGAAATAATAATATAAAACGATTATCCTATTTGAAGCCCCGCATTCCAATGCCGGGG
>JAYWCS010000413.1:0-2872 GCA_043780315.1 Bacteroidota bacterium
CGGAATAAAAATTTACGCTGGTCTTCCAGCGAAAGTCGGTTATAGAATCGTATATATTTTGAAACGACACTATGATAGAATGTCTCACACTCAATAAACTTATGATGTTGTCTACTGATGTACAGTTTATTGAACAATTCCGAGAGTGGCCGGTGCAAAATCAGGACACCCGTTACCAGGGCTACAATGATAATAAATTCCATAAGGTCCGTTTTTCTTTTTGATTACTTCAGGTTGGTCCGATCAAAAACAGAATGGCCTTATCAAGGGTTGGATGAAAAACTACTTAAGGTAAGAATAGGATAACCAGGAAAGGTTTAATCATGAGGAGGTGAATCGTACGGATGGATACAAGATAAAAACTTTTTTTTATAAATGAAAGCGTGAAGAACCCGTTTTTTTATTTTATTTAATCGGTTTCCGACTACGTTTCATTGCCCTACCTTTACCCGCTAATCTAGCAAAATCATGTTCAGAACACATACCTGTGGCGAGTTAGGGCTGTCCAATGTGGAGCAGGAAGTGACCCTGGCGGGCTGGGTGCAAACCCTTCGCAAGTTTGGAAGCATTACTTTCATCGACCTCCGTGACCGTTATGGTATCACGCAGTTGTTGTTAGATGAGGCCCAGAACGCAAACCTGGCCGAGACTCCACTGGGTCGCGAGTTTGTGATTCAGGCCACCGGCATGGTCTCTGAACGATCCAGTAAAAACCTTCAAATCCCAACGGGGGAAATTGAGATCAAAGTGGGCCGGATTACCATTTTGAATAAATCGGCCACGCCTCCTTTTACTATTCAGGATGAAACCGATGGCGGGGACGACCTGCGGATGAAATACCGTTACCTCGACCTGCGTCGTAACCCTGTCAAGAAGAACATCGAATTGCGATATGCGGTGAACCGTGCGGCGCGTAGTTATCTGCACCAGCATCAATTTATGGATATCGAAACGCCTTTCCTGATCAAATCGACTCCGGAGGGCGCACGCGATTTTGTGGTGCCTTCCCGTATGAATGCAGGACAATTTTATGCCCTGCCTCAGAGTCCGCAAACATTTAAACAATTGTTAATGGTGAGCGGATACGACCGCTATTATCAGGTGGTGAAGTGTTTTCGCGATGAAGATCTGCGCGCTGATCGTCAGCCCGAGTTTACTCAGATTGATTGTGAGATGAGTTTTATTGAACAGAATGATATTCTGCAGATGTTCGAAGGCATGATCAAATTTATTTTTAAAGAAGTAAAGGGGATTGAATACAAAGAGGAAGTGGAACGCATGAGCTGGGAAGACGCGATGTGGATGTATGGAAACGATAAACCGGATATACGTTTCGGAATGAAAATCGCTAACCTGAAATCAGTATTCAAGAGAAAAGGTTCAGTGGAGGCGATGGGATTGCTGATTGCAAATGCCGGATTTCCGGTATTTGATAATTCAGAAACGGTGTTGGCGATTGCGGTGCCAGGGGCCGCCGTGTGGACGCGCAAACAACTTGACGAATTAACGGACTGGGTTAAGCGCCCGCAGATTGGTATGCAGGGTTTGGTGTATATCCGTTATAGTGAGGATGGTACTCTCAAGAGCAGTGTAGACAAATTTTATTCTGAAGAACGACTTAAAACAATTGCCGGACTGGCCCACGCACATAAAGGAGACCTGATACTTGTACTGGCCGGCCGGGAAGAAAAAACACGTAAAGCTATCAGCGATCTGCGCCTCGAACTCGGCGAGAAAATGGGCCTTCGGAAGAAGGATGAATTCAAACTTTTATGGGTGCTTGATTTTCCTTTGTTTGAATATAGTGAGGAAGACAATCGCTGGGTTGCGCGTCATCATCCGTTTACGGCGCCCAAGCCAGATCAGATTGCCACGATGATCAATAACGATCCGCAAATAAAAGACGCCGCGAAATATCTCGAGCATCCCTACGCGCAAATCCTGGCCAATGCTTACGACATGGTATTGAACGGGAATGAAATCGGGGGTGGTTCGATCCGTATATTTCAACGCGAGCTGCAGGAGAAAATGTTTGATGCCCTCGGCATGACCCGCGAAGAAGCCAATCATAAATTTGGATTTCTGCTGGGTGCTTTTGAATATGGCGCACCCCCTCACGGAGGTATTGCCTTCGGATTCGACCGGCTTTGTGCACTTCTCGGTGGAAGTGAAAGCATCCGTGATTTCATCGCGTTCCCAAAAAATAACAGCGGACGCGACGTGATGCTGGATGCGCCGTCAACCATCGATGAAAAGCAGTTGAAAGAACTTTCCATTGCTATTCAAAAGACTGTCACTCCACCACTTTAATGATACCCCCGCCATTATAAGAATGGTATTCGCCATTATACATCGCATCGGCACTCACAGGTCCCATTTTGAAAAGACCCGGTGATACAACACGAACGGCATAGTAGTAAGTCTGTTTTAAACTCTCTGCATTCACAAACAGATTGATACGATCGTCGCGTACATCAAGCGCCTCGGGCGTATCGGCATTTTTAATCCATTCGAGACCGGGGATGTCTTTAACGCGCGGATTCTCAATTTCAAATCCGGCCGGTAACAAATCGGTGATCACGACATTCTGAATATCGTCACTGAATGATTTTTCCAGACTAATCTGTATGATCAGCAGTTGGTTCTGTTTGAAAGTATTTCCATTGATGGGATTGCCATAGCGGTCGAAAAAACGTTTCCGTACTTTCAGATAATTATCGGATTCTTTCATTGCACCGCTTGCCGAAATTCCCTCTTCTTCCCAATAATAATACAGGTTTCCTTTGCCGCCCGTAATAATCTCCGGTTGTCCGTTCTTCAACGCAGCAGGAAGTATTTTAAGATCCGTCCCGTTAAAATCAGCTATTTTTTT
>JAYWCS010000414.1:0-3955 GCA_043780315.1 Bacteroidota bacterium
CAGGGATGCAGAGGACGGAAAACATCATTCACTCCATCATTATTGGGAGTAAATGCATTCGGCAGCGTAAGATCACAGGCACAAACCTTGCGGGCGATATGCACAGCCGATGTATCATGCCCACAACCATTATGCGCAATCACCTGATAGATACCGGAATCACCGACCATATAGGTTTTGGCGGTACTTCCATCCTGCCAGGTAAAATCATTTGCATTCGTCTTAACGTGTAATATATATTCTTCCCCGACACATAAAGAAGTATCCCGTCCGATCTCAAGATTCAGACTATCATTGAATGTTACATTTAAACTATCCTTATAAATACACTGACCAACCTGAGCCACCACGCTATACTTGCCCGGTTCATATACATAATAAGTAGACTGGCCGGTCTGATTCTGATCATCGCGCTGGGGTGGATCTGAAACCCAGTCGTAGGTTCCGGTTCCAAAATCTGCATCCAGAATCAAGGTGCTTCCTTTGCATATCGCCGTATCCCGGAAATCCAGATTTTTGTTGCCGCGATACATGATTTCCACCGTATCAACTACTTCGCACTGTCCTCCCACAGAAACAAACGCCCAATATAAACCAGCACTGCTTACCTGAATGGTTTGCGTTTGTTCTTTTGTACTCCACCGATAAGCCGATGCGCCCGGCACATTCGCCGTAATCGGAAAAATTTCTTTCGGACATAATAAAGTATCCGGACCGAGCGAAAACGGCGGCGCCGCAACACCCGAATACGTAATATTGACCGTATCGGCGAAGTTGCCGCATCCAGGTACGTTTACCGCGGCGATATACTGGCCGCCCGGTGCCTGCGTCGTAAGTTGTCCGAGCGTTTCTCCGGGAATAACGGCCCCATTTAATTCCCAGGTATAGTTTCCATTCTGTGTGGCCGCATTCAGGCTCAACACTTCTCCGGCACAAAGCACGTGATCATCCCCGAGTTGAATATCGGGCAGATTACTATAAAAAATTCCAATGGAATCCGTTACGGCACATCCATTAATTTCAACGGTATACACCCCCGTTTGAGTTATTTTTAAAACCGGCGTGTTCGTTAAACTATCATCATTCCACTGATAGTCTGCTCCCGGAATGACCGGCGCCTGCAAACTGGTATCGCCCTTTTCACAGAGGTAAATATCCGGACCGAAATTATAAGCGACTGGCGTAATCACATGTACTGTATCGTATAGTTTAATACTGTCTCCGGCAGTCACCACAATGAGCGAAACGGGATAGTCGCCAACGGATGCATATAAATGGGTAGGCGTTTTGATTCCGGCCCCGTTATAATATCCTGAAGCAGGATCTCCAAAATTCCAGATTACTTTATCAGGAAAAGAAATACGGTCAAATACAGATGCATCAAAAGCAATTTTATAGTTAACGCAGGTGGAATTATACGTGATGCTGTCTTTCTGGGCCAGGCCCGCGAAAAACAAAAAGCAACTACCCATCACCGTGAGTAAATAATATTTAAAGCGTTTGCTCAATGACTTGCTTTTATCATGGTCCGCACCTGATGGGTTGAACCGTTTTGAAATCTTGCATAATAAACGCCTGCCGCCAGCGCACCTGCATTATAAACCACCTGATATTCACCCGCATGGTAGTCTGCACTCACCGGAACGCCTACCAGCCTGCCGGAGGCGTCAAATACCTGCACCATTGTATAACCTCCCGGTGTTTTAAATGTCAGGGTCGTTGAATTGACAAAAGGATTCGGATCGTTGCGTATCAGTTTATCACCCAGATTATTTAGTTGTTCGGCATTCAGTTTACAGGCAGTGGTCTCCATCAACGGCAGATACTGGTAATTTTTATACAGCATGGTACTGACATCCGTTGGATCCACGCAAAACCAGTCGCGCAAAACCGTGGCGTAAACAGATCTGAAATCGTATTGCATAGGCAGACTTGATTCTGCAGTTAAAGAAGAAGGCAGATCGGGTGGATTACCCAGAACGCCTTGTTTTACCGGTTCACCAAATAAAAATACTGCCTGGGCCGCCCCGTGATCCGTGCCTGCGCTGCCATTGGATTTGATCCTTCTTCCAAATTCGGAGAATGTCATACCCGCAACGCGTTTGCCAATACCGAGCTGACTCACATCGGCTTGAAAAGCAGCGATGGCGTCAGAAACATTCTTTAATAACTGGGCATGATTACCGGTTGCGGTATTACCAGCCTGTACCTGTCCGCCATGGGTATCAAACCCCCCCATGCTCACCATATATACTTTTGTTTTCAATCCTCCGGAAATGAGCCTGGCAACAGTTTTCAGCTGCGCTGCGAGTTCATTGTTTGCCGGATAGGCGCTTTGGGTACCTGATTTAGCGGCTGCAGACACGATGAGGTCGGCATATTTATTTGTTTGCCGCGCAACGGTACGCAGATAGGTGAGTTCCGTGCTCATCGGCGAATCCGGAGCGGGATCTGTTGTCGCGTTGATCAGGTTATAGAAATCAAGATCGGTGGGTGTGGCCATCGAGGTAAAACCGCCGGGCCCCATGAATACCGAGGAAAGCACGGATCCAATTTGAATAGCGAGTGGATCAGGCATCGTCGCGTTGGGATAGCCGACCGGAAAATTTTGATATGTAGTACTTAAAAAACGACCCGCCCATCCGGTGGTAAGATACTGATCCGCATCGGCCCCCGTGAGCCAGATATCGGTTGAACGAAAATGGGATTGGTCGGGTTGCGGATAACCGACGGAATATAAAACGGCCAGTTTATCCTCATTATACATTTGCTGCATGCCGGTCATCGAAGGATGTAAGCCGGCTTTGGAATATCCACTCAGTGCAAGTATTTTATTTTCGGGAATCGCGATATTCTGTCGCAGGTTCAGGTAATCACCATAATTGCTCATCGGCACAACGGTATTCAAACTATCATTTCCGCCAGACAATTGAATGATCACAAATACATGATCATTATCTGCTGCACCCGCCAGGGACTCAAAAAACCCGGCAGCGCCATATGCCTTCAACGTAAAACCATTCACGAGTGAAGGGAAAATGGCAGAAGCCGGAATCATGTTTCGCAAAAAATTTCTTCTTTTCATAGCAGTGGATTCAGATTATGAAAGGTGGTATTCGGGAAGATTCATCAGGTATTTATAAAATGTTTGCAAGCGGCTCAACACTGTCCCCTTCGCGATATCGTCTGCCGGATTGGCCACATATGCATTCCAGGCGGATGTCCAGTAATAATCTGTTGTGAGTCCGCCGAGTAAAATCGCCTCCTTGATATTCTGAATTGTTTCAGCAGAAAGCGGAACGCGGTATAATATATCGAGCGATTCGCTGATTAATAAATTTGGATCTCCCGGATTCGCCAGCGAACTGGCGAACGCGAGCGGATCGATCCGGAGCGGCACCATATTCATCATCGCGCCGGTAGAAATCATCTGGTCGGTAAACGCATTACGAATAGAATAAGTTACCGAGTTGATCCAGAGTTCATGAAACGCTGTTGCCTGATAATAAGCATACCAACCGGCTACCTGCGGGATACGCAAAATTTCCTGCTGCAATTGGGAAGAAGTTTGAAGGATCAATTCCCAGGCACTATAACTAGAACCAAAATCGCTGGCATCCGGCATCTTCACCTTGTATTCACGCATCAGTCCGAGTATAAAATCCAGCGGACTTTTAATCAGGCAGGCACTCGAATAGGCCATATTATAAAAATGATCACTTTTCAGCAAAACGGATAAAACGGTTGTTATATCATATCCGCTATTACGAAAAACCTGTGCAAGGGGTGTGATGATATTGGCTTCTATCGTCGCGTCGATTTTATAATAAACGAAAAAACTATAAATTTTACGGCAGATAAATTTCGCGCATTCCGGATTACTGAAAATCATATTCAGCAAATCGTCGAGCTCGCCGGTACCGCTGCTGCCCGAGCGGCCGGTAATAATGGTGCT